>JACQUN010000210.1 GCA_016210285.1 Chloroflexota bacterium | reverse complement strand
GTGGTACGTGGAGCAGGTGCTGGCGGCTGGCTGCGCCTTCGTCAACTGTATCCCAGTCTTCATAGCCAGGGAGTCTTACTGGCAGAAGCGGTTCAAGGACAGGGGCTTGCCCATCATAGGGGACGACATCAAGTCGCAGCTTGGAGCGACCATAACACACCGGGTCCTCACGCGGCTGTTCAGGGACAGGGGCGTGACCCTGGACCGGTCCTACCAGCTCAACTTCGGCGGCAACACGGACTTCCTGAACATGCTGGAGCGAGAGCGCCTTCAGTCCAAAAAGATCTCCAAGACCAACGCCGTCACCTCCATGCTTGACTACGACATTGGGGCCGAGAACATCCACATCGGCCCCAGCGACTATGTCCCGTTCCTCCTGGACCGCAAGTACTGCTACATCCGCATGGAGGGGACGGGCTTCGGCGGCGTCCCCATCAACGTGGAGCTGAAGCTGGAGGTGTGGGACAGCCCGAACTCAGCGGGGGTGGTCATCGACGCCATCCGGTGCGCCAAGCTGGCCATGGACCGCGGCCTCAGCGGGACGCTGGTGGCTCCCTCAGCCTATTTCATGAAGTCCCCACCGCTTCAGTTCCCCGACGACGACGCCCGGGAGATGGTGGAAGCCTTTATTGACGGACGGGAGAACGGCAAAGCCCCCACCTCGCTGCCCTAGTTGGCAGGTCTGGCCAGAAGGCGAAGGGCGTGCAAAAGAGGGCGTCCGGGTTGAACATCGCTCTGGTTTCCCCGTATGACTTCGCCCACCCCGGCGGTGTGGCCAACCACATTCAACAGCTGGCCCAGCAGTTCACGCGGGCCGGGCACACCGTCAAGATTCTCGCTCCCTCCTCGAAATCCCCCAGCGCCCTGGGGATAGACAACCTCGTCCACCTTGGTAGGCCCATCCCCGTGCCCAGCAACGGCTCCATCGCCCGCATCACCGTCTCCCTCTGGCTCCTCCCCAGGATCAAGGCCCTCCTGGAGCGCGAGCACTTCGACATCATCCATCTCCATGAGCCCCTCACCCCCTTCTTGCCCCTGGCGTTCCTGAGGTACTCGCGGTCCGTCAATGTGGGGACCTTCCACGCCTACCGCCCTGGCAGCAAGATCTACTGGCTCGCCCGGCCAGTCCTGAACCACTGGGTTCGGAGGCTCCAGGGGCGCATCGCAGTCTCCAGGCCAGCGCGCGACTTCGTGCGCAGCTACTTCCCAGGCGACTACACCGTCATCCCCAACGGCATCGACGTGGAGCACTTTGCCCGGGGCCGCGAGCCCCTGCCAGAGTTCAACGACGGGAAACTGAACCTCCTGTTTGTGGGCAGGCTGGAGAAGCGGAAGGGGCTGAAGCACCTCCTGGGGGCCTACAGCCGCTTGAAGTGGGAGTATCCAAACCTGCGCCTCATCGTCGTCGGCCCCGGCAACCTGGACAAGGACTGCTACCGGCTCATGGGGGAGCGCAACCTCAAGGACGTGGTCTTCACCGGGGGCGTCCCCTACCAGGACCTCCCCCGCTTCTACCACTCCGCCCACATCTTCTGTGCACCCGCCACCGGGAAGGAGAGCTTCGGCATTGTCCTGCTTGAGGCCATGACCGCTGGAGTCCCCATCGTTGCCTCCCGCATCGAGGGGTACGCCAGCGTGGTGCAGGAGGGTGCGGAAGGCCTCCTGGTGCCGCCCAAGGACGATGAGGCGCTGGCCGAGGGGATCCGCCGCCTCATCGTGGACGCAGCTCTCCGGGAGGCCCTGGGGCAGCGGGGCCAGGCCAAAGCCCGGGAGTACCGCTGGGAACGGGTTGCCAGCCAGGTGATGGAGTACTATCTCGCTACCCTGGGCCATGCCTCCACCTCAACGGTGACGGCGGAGCCGTAGGCCTGTTGATGGGCCGGAAGGTGCTCAGAGGGAAACCCCTGCCGGGACGCCTTTACCTGCGTCGCCTGCTGGCACGCTTCTTCGAGGAGCCCGCAGCGCGTCTGCTGCACCGCATGGGCCTCAGCCCCAACGCCGTCACGCTCCTGGGCCTTGTCCTCAGTGGCGGCGCTGCGTACCTGGCAAGCACCGGCCGCTTCCTTCCCGCCGGCCTCGTCCTTCTCGCCTCGGGCGTCTTCGACTTCCTGGACGGCGCGGTGGCCCGTCTCTCGGGGCGTGCCACCGCCTTCGGGGCCCTGCTGGACTCGGTGGCGGACCGGGTAGCAGAGGCAGGGGTTTTCCTCGGCCTCCTGGTGTTCTACCTCGAACGCGGCGCCGTGGTGCCTTCCCTGCTCTGCTACCTGGCCTTCGCCGGCTCGGTCCTGGTGAGCTATGTGCGGGCAAGGTCCGAGGGGGTGGGAATCCCCGGCGCAGCGGGCATCATGACCCGCCCTGAGCGGGTGGTGGTGCTGGCCGTCGGCCTGCTTGCGAAGCAGGTGCCCATCGCCCTGGGCATCATCGCCGCCCTGGCGCTCTTCACCTCTCTGCAGCGGATGTATCACTCCTGGAGGTCCGCAGGGGGCAAATAGGATGAGGCAAACGCTCCACCCAGTCACCTTCAAGAGCAGCGAGCTCACCCTGGAGGGCCGTCTCCACCTGCCGGTTGGGGCGGGCCCGTTTCCCGCCGTGGCGGTGTGTCATCCCCATCCGCTCTACGGCGGGGACATGGAGAGCAGCGTGGTGCGGGCCCTGTGCCAGAGCCTGCCTTCGCGTGGGATCGCCGCGCTGCGGTTCAACTTCCGGGGCGTGGGTGGCAGCCAAGGGGAGTTCGCCCACGGCGCTGGGGAGGTGGAGGACGCAGCCCAGGCGGTGACCTACCTGACCCTCCTCAAAGGGGTGGATGCGGGACAGGTCGGCATCGCAGGGTACTCCTTCGGCGCAAGGGTAGCCTTGCAGGCGGCAGCTCAAGAGGGGCTGGTGGCTGCCGTGGCCCTGGTGGCATGCCCAGGACACGCCCTCAGCCGTGCCGCAGGGGCCGATCTGTCCCTGCCCAAGCTCGTCTTGATGGGCGACCAGGACCACGTGACCCCGCCGGACCAGTTCACCTTCCTGGCCCAGCGGCTCCCTGACCCAAAGGAGGTGCACCTCCTGGAAGGCGCGGACCACTTCTTCCGGGGCCAGGAGGAGACGGTGGGGGACCTCGTTGCGGAGTTCTTCCAGCGCTGGTTGTGCCCCAGGGAGTAGCAGGAGCGTGCGCCAGGCTGCCGTCACCTTTCCATAATGCCCCAACAGGGTGATGAAAAAGGGATGATCAGAGGGGCGAAGCCCCTTTGACGGGGGTCTGGGGGTGTCCCCCAGATACAATTTACCCCCTGCCCAAGAGCGGCAGGGAGCCGCGTGATGCCCCTGAACTATGGTATGCTGGAAGGCAGCCAGAGTCTATGCTGAGGCTCCACGACAGATTGCTTGCATGGAACCACGCGCCGTAAGCCCCTCACCATCAAGGTTGCTCCGCGATAGCTTCCTGCTCCCCATTTTCGCTATCGTCCTCCTCGCCGACCAGCTCACCAAGTCCCTGGTGGAGTCCCACCTGGCCAGGGGCGAGTCGGTGCCCCGGGAAGGGCTGGTCCGCATCACCCATGTCACGAACACGGGGAGTGCCTTCGGCCTTTTCCCCGACCAGACCTTGTTCCTCATCATCGCATCCTTCGTAGGGGTAGGGGTGCTTCTCCTGTTCTACCGCACCCATACTCTTCCAGGGCCGCTGATGGGGCTGAGCCTGGGCCTCCAGCTTGGCGGGGCAATGGGCAACCTGGTGGACCGGGTCAGGCTGGGGTACGTGGTGGACTTCATTGACCTGGGCTGGTGGCCTGTGTTCAACGTGGCAGACTCCTCCATCGTCATCGGCATCATCCTCCTAGGGGGCATGATCCTGTTCTCACAGAGCCAGCCCCCTCGAAGGCGCCCTGACAACCCAAGCCTGCCCGACCCACCCCACCCCCCGCCTCCTGAGGTGGGGTGCTGAGCCATGCCAGACCAGCGCCTTTTCACAGTGGAAGGGGGGGGCGTCCGCCTGGACCGCTACCTTGCCCTGCGCTGCCCCGACCTCTCCCGTTCCCGGTGCCAGGGCCTCATCAGAGATGGCCTGGTCACCGTGAACGGGGCCTCGGCCAAGGCGGCTCAGCGGCTCAGGGCCGGGGATCAGGTCGTCGTGGTTGTGCCACCCCCCGCTCCTCTCCCCCTCGTCGCGGAAGCGGCTCCCCTCCACGTGGTCTATGAGGACCAGGACCTGCTGGTGGTGGACAAACCCGGCGGCGTGCCGGTCCATCCCTCGCCGGGGCACCCGGCCCACACCCTGGTCAACTTCCTGCTGGCCCAGTGCCGCGACCTCTCGGGCATCGGGGGAGTCATTCGCCCGGGCATTGTGCACCGGCTGGACAAGGACACCTCAGGACTGCTGGTGGTCGCCAAGCACGATGCGGCGCACCTGGCCCTGGCCCGCCAACTCCAGACGCGACAGGTGGCCAAGAGCTACCTGGCGCTGGCCTGGGGGAGGCCCCACCCACCGGAGGGAACCGTCGAAGCCCCCATTGGCCGGGACCCCAGGAACCGGAAGCGCATGGCCGTAGTCCCTGGAGGGCGCGCTGCCCGGACCCGCTACCAGGTCCTGCGCAGCTTCAGTGAAGCCTCGGTGTTGGAGGCCGCCCCGGAGACAGGGCGGACACACCAGATCCGCGTCCACCTGGCCTCCATCGGACACCCTCTGGTAGGGGACCCCCTGTACAGCCGGCGCAAGACCCCGTTGGTGGCGAGGCAGTTCCTTCATGCCCACCGCCTGGGCTTCCGCCTGCCCAGCACGGGCGAGTACCGGGAGTTTACCTCAGAGCTACCTGACGACCTGCGGCGCGTCCTGGAGGCCCTGGAACAAGGAATGACGCTGGAAGGCCGCTAGCCCCCCAGCGGAAACTGCTCCCGATCTCTTCCTGGCGACGTTCCTGGGTGAACTCTTGGCTGATCTGCTGCGACAGGCTTGGGCCGCTACCCCAGAATAATGCAACTGCATCATGCGCCTGGGCCACTGAAGTGGTAGCATAACAGTGATGTTAGGGTGCACTAATTTGAATATCATCTCTATGCACGCAACCAGGAGGAACATATGCTAGCCTCCTTCCTTATCACCGGCAGGGAGACCCTGGAGGCCAGCCTGCTGGTGGGCATGCTGCTGGCCTATCTGGCTCACACCGGCAATCGGGGGCAGTTCAAAGCGGTATGGCTGGGCTCCCTGGCAGCAGCGCTGCTCAGCGTCCTCATTGCAGCCGCGGTGCTGCTCACCATCGGAAGCCTGAAAGGAACGGCCGAGGAGGTCCTGGAAGGCTCGGTCATGCTGGCGGCGGCCGGGGTCCTGACCTACGTTGTCGTGTGGTTGCACCGCCAGGGGCGGGAGCTGAACCGGTCCCTCCAGTCAAGCCTCGCCGCCGCCCTTCGCAGCGGCTCGTCCGGGCCCGTTGCCCTTCTGAGCTTCCTGGCGGTCTTCCGGGAGGGGGCAGAGACCGCCCTCTACCTCTCGGCCATGGCAGCAGCCAGCCCTGGCGCCGGCACGTGGATAGGAGCTGGCACGGGCTTCGGCGCCGCCGTTGGCGTAGGCTACCTGGTCTACAGGGGAAGCCGCGTCCTCAACCTCCGCACCTTCTTCAGGCTGACCACGATTGTCCTGGTGCTCTTCGGCGCCGGCCTCGTAGGCCAGGCCACTCTGGTATTCCAGGCGGCGGGGCTCTTCCCCGGCACCATCTCCGTCGGGGACTTCAGCCACATCCTGCCAGACACCAGCACCCTGGGCAGCGTCTTGCACACCCTGGTGGGCTACTCGGCCACCCCCTCCCTCCTCCAGGTGATCCTCTGGGCAGGCTACATCACCGTGATACTGGCCCTTTTCCTGGACGTTGGGAGCAAGGAGACCAGGACGTTGTACGGCGAGCCCTTCCGGCCCCTCGGCGCTAGCTACCACCATCGGCTCTACCGCCTTCTTCGCTGGCCCAGGCTCCCCACCATGGCTCCGCTCGCCATGGGGGTGGTGCTGGTGGGGCTGCTGGCTGTTGCAGCACTGAGCTTGAAGGTTGGGCCCTTCGACAACCAGGGGCCGCTGCGGCTGGGCCCCTTCCAGAATCCAGAAAACGGCAACAACCTCTTCAACTTTGTGATGTGGGTCCTGTGGCTGCCTCTCCTCTCCATCAGCGCAGTGCTTGTTGGACGACTCTGGTGCGGCAACCTCTGTCCCCTCAGGCTGGCCACTGACACCGCGCGGAGCCTGGCAGACAGGGTAGCGGGCAGAAGCACGTCAGCATCCCCCTACCTCCGCCTGGGCTGGCTCCTGCCCGTTACCTTCATCCTTGTCACCTTCTTCGTCAAATGGTGGCCAGTACAGTCGGTAGCGAGGTATGGCGCCATCCTTTTCCTCACCATCCTGGCACTGGCCACCGTTGTCGGCTTCCTCTTCCGCCCGGGCACCTGGTGCCGGTACGTCTGCCCCATCGGGGGCTGGCTGGCGCGTATCACGCGCCTGAGCCCCCTGGGGTTGCGGGCCAACCCCTCCCTCTGCGCTGCCTGCAGCACGAAACCCTGCCTCACGGGGACGGCGCTGGCCGGGCGGTGCCCCGTCTACCTGAACCCCAGCCGGCTCGAGTCCAACCGCAACTGCCTCAAATGCTGGAAATGCGTGGTCAACTGCCCTGACGAAAAGGCCTCGCTTCGCCTGGGCTGGCGCTTTCCTGGGGCCGAGCTGCTCAAGCCCTATGCACCCGACCTGTGGGAGTCGCTCTTCGTAGCCAGCCTCCTGGGCATGTACATCGCCACAGGACACCGCTCGCCGACCCTAGCGGCGCTGCCCTGGCCCCTGGTGTTCTTCGGGCTCATCGCCCTGGCTACGGCGGCCTACCTTGGCCTCTCAGGCATCATAGCCCTGGCGGGGAACATACCGTTCCGGCAGACCCTGACCACCTTCGGCTACGTCTTCCTCCCCCTGGAGTTCAGCACCGCCATCATTGCCTTCGGCGACGACGCCCTTGAGTTCTTCGGCATCACCCAGCCAGCAGCAAGCCTTCTCCTGGGACTGGGGTTCCTCTGGAGCATCATCCTCGGGGTTTCAATAGTCCGCAATCAGTGCCGTGGCAAGGGCAGGGCTCTGGCTGCCGCAATCCCTGCGGGGATTGCACTGCTGGCTATCCTCTTCCTCTGGCTATCCTGGTACGCCTCTGGAGTGGTCATAGACGTAACGTAAGAGGTCGCGGCGCATGCCGCCGTGCCGCAGGGGATACGGGAACCATGCACCTCCCAAGGACCCATTGACCTTCGCGCTACGATGGCCCCTGCACGCCGCGGGTCAACGCCCGCGCCCGGCGCTCCACCTCCCGCCGAGGCAGCAGCACCCGTCGCCCGCACCGCTTGCACAGCAGCCCGATGTCTGCTCCAAGGCGCACTACCTCCCACTGGAAGCCCCCGCAGGGGTGGGGCTTCTTCAGCGTCACGATATCCCCCAGGTGGAGCTCTTTGGGCGTCGGCTGCATGGATCTCAGATGCCCCAACCTTTCCCCAGGCGCTCCAGCTCCCGATTGATCTGCTCCCGCATGCTCAGCGCCTCCCGTCGGGCCGCCTGGGGGTAGGTTGCGGGGTCCTTCCCCGCGTACAGAATACCGCGCGATGCGTTGATGATGAGGGCCCGGCCTCCGGCATCCATGCCGTTGCGCACTGCAAGCCCCAGCCCGCCGGCCTGCGCCCCCACCCCGGGGACCAGCAGCGGCATGTCCGGACACAGCCCTCGCACCCGCTCCAGCTCCTCCGGGTAGGTGGCGCCCACCACCAGACCGACGTTGCCGTGGTCGTTCCAGGCCGCCGCCCGCAGGGCGACCCACTCGTACAGGGGCCGCGCCTCCCGCTCGTAGCCCGAGGTCACCACCAAGTCCTGGAACTCCCGCGCCCCGGGGTTGGAGGAGCGGCACCACACCAGCACCCCTTTGTCCTTGTACACCAGGAACGGCTCCACGGAGTCGCGGCCCGCGAAGGGATTCACCGTGACTGCGTCGAAACCCCACACCTCGAACAGTGCCCTGGCGTAGAAGCGGGCGGTGGGTTGCACGTCCCCACGCTTCGCATCACCGATGACGGGGATATGGGGGGGAATCGCCTCCAGGGTGCGCCGCAGGGCCTCCATGCCAGCCGGACCCAGTCCCTCGTAGAACCCCAGGTTGGGCTTGTAGGCGCACACCAGGTCCGCCGTGGCATCAATAATTGCCCGGTTGAAGGCAGCGACCTCGGATACCGGCATGAGAGCCGGGTCGGGGTCCAGACCCACGCACAGGAGGCTGCGGTTTCGCTCTGCCGCAGCGGAGAGCTTCTCTACGAAGGCCATCATCGCTCACCCACTTCCTCCGAGGCTCTGCTGCCCGATGCCACCCGCACCGAGCAGGGTACAGGCACTCCTTCGGGCATTCACACTAGCATGTCCTACGGCCAACCGCAAGGCGACCCACGATGACACCCACCGGGGACGCCCACCGGGTTTCGGAAGGTGCGCGAAGGCCGTGGTTGCCGCCCTACCCTTCGCATGGTAGCATGGGCCTATCTGTTGAGAGCAGTCAATGAAGCTGCACCCCGCTCTGGTAAAAGCCACCTTCCTGCGCCGCCTGAACCGCTTCGCCGCCGAAGTGGTGCTGGACGGGCAGGCGGTTCCCGTCCACGTGGCGAACTCGGGCCGGATGCACGAGCTGCTTCAGGCCGGCCACCGCTGCTACCTGGCCCCTGCGCCTGCCGCCACAGGCAGAGAGAAACCAGGCGACGCACAAAGACGCAAGACCGCCTACGACCTGGCGCTGGTCGAGGTGCCCAGCCATCCGGAGCGGCCAGGAGGGCTGTGCGAGCCACCGGGCCAGCTACGCTCTTCCAGCGGGGTTCCAGAAGACGCGGGTCCTGGGCGAACCCTTGTGTCGGCGGATGCGCGGCTTCCACCCCGCCTGGTGGAAGAGGCCCTTCGCCGCCGAATCCTGCTGCCCTTCGCCGCCTATGCCGATGTACGGCGAGAGGTAGCCTGGGGTGGAAGCCGCCTGGACCTCCTGCTCTCCGGGGCTCAAGGCCACTGCCTGCTGGAGGTCAAGTCCGTGACCCTGGTAGTGGACGGCGTGGGCCTCTTCCCGGATGCGCCCACGGCGCGGGGCCGACGCCACCTGCTGGCCCTGGCGCGGGGAGTTGAGCAGGGCTACCGTGCCGCCGTGCTCTTCGTGATTCAACGTGCAGACGCCTCTGCCTTCGCCCCCAACGACACCGCCGACCCCGCCTTCGGAGAGGCTTTGCGAGAGGCCCACCGGCACGGTGTGGAGGTCTATGCTCACCGGTGCAAGGTGAGCAAGGCAGAGCTACACCTCAGCGATCCTGTATCCGTGCGCCTCCACAGGCGCGCTGGGGAGGACGGATAGCGATGGAGAAGGGCGGCTTGCGGGCGCGCCTTCAGGAGGTCTATGACCACCTCTATGGGGCCTACGGGCCTCAAGGCTGGTGGCCTGCTGAGACCCCGTTTGAGGTGTGTATCGGCGCCATCCTCACCCAGTCGGCGGCCTGGGGCAATGTGGAGAAGGCCCTCGTCAACCTCAAGGCAGCGGGCGTCTTCTCCCCGTCGGCTCTCCGCGCCACCCCCCTGGAGCGCCTGGCTGAGCTGGTCCACCCATCAGGCTACTTCAACGCAAAGGCCCGCAAGATCCGGGCCTTTGCGGAGCACCTGGGCAGCCGCTACCAGGATGACCTGGACGCCATGCTGGCCCAGGATACGGCACCCCTGCGCCAGGAGCTTCTGGGCATCTTTGGCATCGGGGAAGAGACCGCCGACGACATCCTGCTCTACGCGGCGGGGAAGCCAGTGTTCGTCGTGGACGCCTACACCCGCCGCATCACGCAGCGCCTCGGGCTGACTCCCGACACAGACTCCTACGACGGCTTCCAGAAGCTGTTCATGCGGCCCCTGCCACCCGACCCCAGGCTCTTCAACGAGTACCACGCCCTGCTGGTGCGCCACGGCAAGGAGGTCTGCCGCAAAGAGCCGTTATGTCAACGATGCTGCCTCCTGGAGCTCTGCCGCGATGGGCAGTCACGAGTCCTGGGCAAGAGCCGAGCACCGAAGCCCCGTCGGGAGGCAACGCCTCAGGCTCCGGGCCTTCCTGCCGCACGGGCAGGGGGAAGGTCATCGCAGCACCGAGAGGAGCAGCTTGGCCGCCGCAGCCAGGAGGGCCACCCCAAGCAGCCGCCGCAGCACAACGCCTGAGAACCAACGGGCTCCCAGATACGAGCCGAGCAGCCCACCTGCGAAGGCCGGGAGGAGCAGCAGGGCCAGTAGCCCTAGCTCGATGGTTCCACCCACCCAGCGGCCCAGGAGGCCGCTCACTGAGTTGACCACGATGAAGAGTGCCGAGGAGGCGGCTGTAGCCTTGGGGTCCGCCCACCGGAGCAGGAGTATCAGCGGGCTGAGAAAGATACCCCCGCCGACCCCGACAACCCCTGAGAGGGCGCCGATCCCTCCGCCTATCGGCAGGCCAACCGCCAGCGATGGCGCCTTGATTTCGACCGGAGCCTCCTGCGCCCTGGGGGCGACGAACAGGCGCACCGCAGCAAACACCAGCACCGCCGCCAGAAGATAGGCGTAGACCACTGGCGATGCCCGGGCGAGGCCCCCAAGAAATGCCCCCGGCACCGAGGCCAGGAGAAAGGGCCACGTCAGGCGGGAGGAGAAATGCCCCGCCCGCCAGAAAGCCAGGAAGGCAGTCCCCGCCACAAGGATGTTCAGCAGGAGGGCTGCGGAGGCCATCTCCCTGGGGGTGAAGGCGAAAAGGGAGAGGACCGCCAGGTAGCCGGAAGCCCCGCCGTGGCCGACCGAGGAGTAGAGGGAGGCCACCAGGAAGACGAGGATGCAGAGCCCGAGGAACAGCCTAATATCCATAAGCCTATCTCAAGAGCACTCTTGTACGACTCCGGCGGCAGGCCGTGGTGAACACTACTCCCTCTGGTAGAGCATGCTCTGTCCCAGATCCACCACCTGGCAGGGGAGACCCGCCGGGTGCACGGCCTCCAGCCCCTCCCGCGTCGTGAGGATGGTGCCACCGGCGCCCAGAGTCACACCGTTGAGCATGATCACCCGCCCGTTTACCAGACTCATGCACGCCTTCCCTGTCTCAGGGTCCACCACCGTGATGTCGGCGTCAGCGCCTGGGGCGAGGTGCCCCTTGGAGACCAGACCAAACATGCGCGCCGGCGCCCAGGCGAGCTTGGCAGCCAGGTCGCCCAGGCTGAGGGCCCCCAGGCGAACCAGGGCCATGCCCCGCTCTACCGCCACGTTGCGGGGGAAGGCGCCGCCATCGGTAGAGATGGCGTCCACGATGAACCGCCCCTCGCCATCGCGGGCGGTGTTCACCAGGTAGTTGGTGACCGAGAGGTTCACGGGGAAACTCACCCCGGTGTTGGTCTTGTTCTCCTCCCAGAGTTGGAGGGCCTCCTCGCCCCTGGCCAGGACCATGCGCCCTCCGCGCTCCGCCACCACGGCGCAGAAGCCCTCCAGAATCGCCTGGCGCATCCCGTCCCGGGAAACGGGGTAGCGCCCCAACCGGAGACAGTTCCGGGTGGCGTGGTCGGGGACCTCCTGTCCCTCGCAGTTGCCCGTGGTCCAGTTGGCGTTGGCCAGGTGGGCCTCGGATACCACCTGCCCCCGCAGGCCCTCAAGGGTCTTGAGCCCTTCCTGGCACTCCGTAATAGGGTCGCCCAGGGTGATGCCCCTGAAATAGGCGTTGATATGGGCTACGTGCACCCTCCCTTTCCCCACGAGCGATGGCAGCTCCCGCATGCCCTCCAGTTTGCTCCCGCTGGCGGTGGTGCCGATGTGGTAGGCCACGTAGGCCCCCAGGGCATTTGCAGCCTCAATGGCCCGGGCAGTGGCCTCCGGCGTCAGGGGATAGTGCCCCCCCAGCAGCTTGATGCCCAGGGAGCCCTGGGCCAGGGCCTGC
>JACQUN010000204.1 GCA_016210285.1 Chloroflexota bacterium | reverse complement strand
CCTGCTGGGCCTGCCCTTCCTGCGCGGGGACGCCAACGGCAGTGGCTCGGTGAGCCTGGCCGACGCGGTGGGGGTGCTCCAGTACCTGGTGGGCCTGAAGAGCCTGGGGCAGGTCAGCCCGCTGAACGCCGCCAGTGTGAAGCAGGACATCCCGGCCAGCCCTCCGGACACGGGGGACCACATCTCCCTGTCGGACGCGGTGCTCCTGCTGCGCTACCTGGTGGGCCTGGTCGACCAGTTCTTCAACCTCATTACCGCCACGAGCACCCCCACGTCTGCATCCCTGACCTCGGCCTGGCAGTTCGGTACGAGTGGCGGCAAGGAGGCCAGCGGCGTCGCAGTGGATGTTACAGGAGACGTGTACATGGTGGGTTCGACCAGTGGAACCTTCGCTGGCCGGACCTCAGCGGGCGGCGGTGATGCATTGGTCCGCAAGTGGGACAGGGACGGAGCGACGCGGTAGCGCAGGGGCGGCAGCAGCCGGCGCACAGGCAACAGCCTGACCCGGCACTCGCCAGCCAAATCCCGGGCCAGTGCGAACAGGTCCAACTCGTGATCCCGCTTCTGAGCCGAGTCTATCTGCTGTGCCGCCGGTGGCCGCGGGAACCCCCGCCAAAGCTCCTCCCTCGCGCAGCCCGGGGGCCACGGTACGGCGCGCGGGCAGCCTCCTTCTCTGGTGGGGAGACACGGGGGATCTCCTGGCGCGGCCTGGGGCCTCCAAAGGCCATGCTGAGGGCTGCGGCGGCCACGTCCAGAGGGTTGTGCCGTTGCGCCACGCTCTCCACATGGGGCCGAAAGGATTGCCACTGGCCCTGGAGGAGCACCTGCTCCAGTTGCGCCGCCATAGTCTGCTGCTCGCGCTCCTCCACCTCTGCGACCGTCGGCAGCTCCTTGTGCTGGATTGGAGCGCTCATCGTGCCCTGAATCACCCGGAGCAGCGATAGCTCCCGGGGGGTGACCACGGTCAGCGCCTCACCGGCCCGGCCTGCGCGGGCGGTGCGCCCGATGCGATGGATGTAGTGGTCTGGGTCCTGGGGGATATCGAAGTTGATGACGTGGGACACCTCTGGGATGTCCAGGCCTCGGGCAGCCACGTCAGTGGCTACGAGCACGTCCACCTGTCCAGTGCGGGTCGCCCGCATAACCGCCTCGCGCTGGGCCTGGGTCATGTCACCATGCAGCCCCTCGGCCCGGTAGCCGCTGCTTTGCAGCTCCAGCGCCAGGTTGGCCGCCATCCGTTTGGTGGCGCAGAACACCAGAGCAAGCTGCGGGGACTTGCCGTCCAGAAGTCGCGTCAGGGCCTCCACCTTGAACTGGGGATAGACCAGGTAATAATACTGCTCCACTGTGGGTACGGTGGCAGCCCGGGGCTGCGATAGAATGATGTGCTCCGGTTGGCGAAGGTAGGAGTTGGCCAGCAGGAGAACCGCCTTGGGAATGGTGGCGGAGAAGAGCGCCGTCTGACGCTCTGGCGGCGTTTGCCTGAGGATGCGCTCCACGTCCTCCAAGAAACCCATATCCAGCATCTCATCGGCTTCGTCCAGGATCACCAGGCGCACGGCTGCCAGCGTGAGGAGCCGCCGCGCCAGCAGGTCGAGCAGCCGGCCTGGCGTGGCAACGACCACTTGAACACCGCGCCGCAAGGAGCGTATCTGGTGGTCATAAGACTGCCCACCGTAGATGGGCAAGACACTGACTCCCTGAAACTGGGCGATGCGGCTCAGCTCGGTGGCTACCTGAAGGGTCAGCTCGCGGGTAGGAGCCAAGATCAGGGCCTGGATATGCTGCAAGCTCAGGTCAACCCGCTCAGCAATGGGCATCCCGTAGGCGGCGGTCTTGCCGGTCCCTGTTTGCGCTTGAACGACGACATCCCTGCCCGCCATCATCCGTGGAACCACTTGCTGCTGCACTGGGGTGGGCTCTTCAAAACCCATAGCCTCCAGGGCGCGGAGGACGCGGGGGCTCAGACCGAGCTCAACAAACCCTTGCACCTTCAACTCCGTCCAACGCGTTGTGCGCAGAATGCAGCATAGCCTTGCTCCTTCCAAGATGGATTCTATCACGCAATCAGGTACGCAGCAAGGCGAGTCTGAGGCTCAGATCACCGGGCCCAAGCTACGGGCCTTTCGGTGGTGCTGCTGCGGGGGGCATGGGTGGGAGGTCTCCCCACACAAGCGTCGATACCCTCGTCCCTACGCTATGAGGAAGCCCAGGGGCTATGAGGCGAGGGATAAAGCTCCTGGTGCTGCCCCCCCGTTCTCCCAAGCTCAAGGGATACAGGATACAATCGACGCCAATGAAGAGACCTTCGCCCTGGCGATGGTGCTCCATGCCCGGGTAGCTAGGAAACGCCAATAGGTTTGGAGACTTCCCCGTGAGGGGCACAGTCGCATCGCTCCGCTTCACCCTGGAGCGGGAGCTGGTGAGGCAGTGGGAATCACGGGCACCACCCACAGTGGCCGTTCAGCACCAGCTTGCGGAGCGACGGATCGGGCGTCAGAGCTTGTCGGAACTCTTGAACAGACTGCCCCAACCGCCCGGCAGCCTCTGCAAGGCCGCGTAGCTCCTTCTCATAGGGCGGTGCCTGGTGCAGTTCCCGGTGAACAGCTACCAGGGGCTGAAGCTCTGCCGGGTCATCTACAACGCGGGACCCCCAGGCGCCGAAACGCAACTGGTAGCCCGCAGCACCCTGCACACTTACCTTGTGCGGACCATAGTCAAAGCTAAGACCACCCCCGCCTGCCCCGCGATGCCATGCGTCCACCAGCAACGATGATGCAGCCGCCTCACTGTCACCATCTGAAATGCCGGGCAAGCGCCTCCTTACCTCTCTCAAGATAGCCTCATAAGTCCCACGGCAGGCCTCCCCGTATCCACTGAAGGCCGTTTCCATGCAGTCGAGGGCCTCCCAGCGCTGATGCCCGCACAGGTGTTGTTGGAAGGCTGGAAAGAGCGGGTGTTCCCGGGCATTGTACCGTCCTAAGCCCCAAGCTCCGGCCACCGCCCCCTCTTCGCCATCGCGTGGCGGGGTAGCAAAGTCACCGAGGGGCCAGCCCTCCCACATAGCGTGCGCGTACTCTTCCCTCGTCATCGCCACTACTTCGTGGGGTGCGATGGGCATGCTGGCCAAATCCCGGAAGCGCTGGCCGAAGTAGAAGAGTTCCCGGCCGTGGGGGCCGGGTTCCGGGTCCGTAGTGCCGTGCCCTCCGTCATTCGATGTCGCTACGGTGCTCTCCCCCATTCGCTGCTTCAGTTCGCGCCTAACGGTGTCCTCGCCCGGATTTTCCTTCAGCCCAAACCCTCTCATATTCTCTGAATTTGCCAATTGTCCAGCTATGTCGCGATACGTTAGACCGCCCCGTTTCCATTGGACGGCCTGCGCCCACATCTCTTCGTTATCCCACTTTCGGCGACGCGCCATAGCCTGATCATGACAGAACCTTTGTGGCAGGGCAAGTTACCGCTCTTGCCGCCGCTCGTGCCGACGGGATTGTGCGACCCTTCCAGTATGGCACCGGAAAAAGGGCGTTCCCCGCCAGGAGTGGCGGTGAAGTCCGTCTCGGCCCCCGATGCCCAGGAGCGGCTGCGCCGGGCCTATGGCCTTGTTCTCCAGGCGGCGGCGCGGGCCGGAGAGCCGGCCGAGGAAGGCTCTCCGGGGAATGCCCTGACGCGGAAGCGAAGCCGGATGCCAGCGGAGATGGAGGACATAGCCGATGAAATTCGAAGTCTTTCTCGAGCAGGGCAGCCTTGCAGAAACCGGAAAGGGCCGCGGAGGACGGCATTGAATAGCACCGCGGCCCGCTTCAACGCCATCTCCCAGCGGGTGATGAAGCCCCTGGCCGTGGATGTCTTCACCGCTGCCAGAGAGCGCATACGCCACGTCTACAACATCTATGACCAGGTGGTGGTTAGCTACTCCGGCGGCAAGGACTCCACCTGCATCCTGGAGCTTGCTATGCAGGTGGCCCGCGAGCTGGGCAAGCTACCCGTGGACGTCCTCTTCTTCGATGAGGAGGTCTTGCTGCCGGAGACCGAGGCCATGGTGATGCGTACCAGGGCCAGGCCGGAGGTGGACCTGAAGTGGGTCTGCGGCCAGGTGGGGTACTGGGATGCCAGCAGCAACGAGAACCCCACTGGACGACCTGGGACCCGGCCAAGCGGGACGTCTGGGTGCGGGAGCCGCCACCCTTTGCCCTCTGGATGGGGGAGATGAAGTACCCAGCGCCGGGGGATGCCATCGCCCGCCTGTGGAGGCCGGAGCATGGCAAGGTGGCAGAGCTCCTGGGGCTGCGTAGCTACGAGTCCCGGCCCCGCATGTATGGCCTGATCTCCTCTGGCTCCTACATCGCCAGGGGGCCAGCGCCCCACGTGGACAAGGTGAGGCCCATCTACGACTGGCGGGAGGACGGCTTCACCCTTGACGCCACGCTCAAGTGGGGCAGCTACAGCACCCCCCGGGACTGGCTCCTGGGCCTGTGGACGGTGCCTCTGCTCCTGACCAACCCCTTCATTGACGGCACCTTCTGGCACCGGGCCAGGTATGCCGACCCCATGCGGCCCTACTGGTGGGGCTTCGCTATGTTCTTCTCCTGCCTCTGCCTCGTGGCCGCCCTGGGTCTACTTCGCCTCCAACTCCACCATGGACAGCTCGGCATCGGCGCT
>JACQUN010000208.1 GCA_016210285.1 Chloroflexota bacterium | reverse complement strand
GTTCATGCCCGGCACGAACCAGGAGTACGGCGGCATCATCAAGCACGGGGCCAAGCTCATCTACGCCTACGCCGAGGCCACCGTGCCCAAAGTCAGCGTGCTCACGCGCAAGGCCTACGGGGGGGCCTACATCGTCATGAGCAGCAAGCACCTTCGGGGGGATGTCAACTACGCGTGGCCCACCGCGGAGATCGCCGTCATGGGCCCTGAAGGGGCGGTGAACATCATCTACCGCGACGCCCTGGCCAAGGCGGAGAACCCGAAGGAGGTCCGGGAACGCCTCATCCAGGAGTACAAGGACCGGTTTGCAAACCCCTACGTGGCTGCCGCCCGGGGCTACATTGATGATGTGATAGACCCGGCGGAGACGCGGCCCCGCATTATCCGAGCCCTGGAGATGCTCCAGAACAAGCGGGACTCCCTGCCCCCCAAGAAACACGGCAACATCCCGCTCTAGCGGCGTAGTCGCAGGAGAATCTTGCCATGCCCCATGCCCCTCAGCCCGGCCCTCCCACGACACCACCGGTGGATGACCTCCTGGCAGCGGCTCTGAGCGCCGTGGCAGCCTTCCTGGACGAGGAAGGGACTGCCCGGGGGTCGCCGCTGCCAAGCCGCTGGCGCCAGGCTCTGCGGCGTGACTTTGTCCAGGAAAACCCCTGGAGATCTCTTGCCTGGGCCAGGCCCGGCCACTGGAAAGGGGCTCGATGACCCCGAAGGCCTCGCTGAGCCCCCTCAGGATCACCGATACCACCCTTCGCGATGCCCACCAGAGCATAGCTGCCACCAGGATGCGCCTCCGGGACATGGAGCCCCTTGCCCCGGACCTGGACCGGGTAGGCTTCCACTCCGCAGAGGTCTGGGGGGGCGCCACCTTCGATGTATGCACTCGCTTCCTCTTCGAAGACCCCTGGGAGCGGATGCGGAGGCTCAAGGGTCTGATGCCCAGGACCCCCTTGCAGATGCTGCTGCGGGGCCAGAACCTGGTGGGTTATCGCAACTATGCCGACGACGTGGTGGAAGCCTTCGTCCGCCACGCTGCCGGCTGCGGCATAGACATCTTTCGTATCTTTGACGCCGTCAACGATGAGCGAAACCTTCAGAGGGCAGTGGAGGCTGTCAAGGCGTGCGGGAAGCACGCCCAGCTCTGCATCTGCTACTCCGTCACTGAGGAGGGCCGGCTGGGTGGGCCAGTCTACCACCTGGACTACTATATGGAGAAGGCCCAGACCCTTCAGAGCATGGGGGCCGACAGCCTGTGCATCAAGGATATGGCTGGGCTCCTCTCCCCCTACGACGCCCATACCCTGGTGCAGAGCCTGAAGCGGCACCTGCGCATCCCTATCCAGCTCCACACCCACTACACCAGCGGCATGGCGGCCATGACGGTCCTCAAGGCAGCCGAGGCTGGCCTCGATGTGGCCGATGCGTGCCTTGCTCCCCTGGCGCTCCGCAGCTCCCAGCCCGCGGTGGAGCCCCTGGTGGTCGCCCTGAAGGGGACCGCCCGGGACACGGGGCTTGATCTGGAGTCGCTGTTACGCCTCGGCGACTACCTGGAAACCCTCGGGCCCTATCTGCGCCAGCATATGACTGACGCCCGCCTCTCGGTGATTGACACCCGTGTCCTCTCCCACCAGGTGCCGGGGGGGATGATCAGCAATCTGCTGGCCCAGCTCAGAGAGGCGGATGCCCTGGACCGCCTCCCTGCGGTGCTGGAGGAGCTTCCCAGGACGCGTCGAGAGCTGGGGTATCCTCCCCTGGTCACTCCTACCAGCCAGATTGTAGGGGTGCAGGCGGTGAACAACGTTCTTTTTGGGCGCTGGAAGGTCGTCTCGGGCCAGGTAAAGGACTACGTGTATGGCCTGTACGGCAGGCCTCCTGCTCCGCCGGACCCCCAGGTGATGGAGCTGGCGCTGAAGGACTACGAGCGTGGCCAAACCCCCATCACGGGGCGGGCTGCGGACTCCCTGCGGCCAGAGATGCCCCAGGCGGAGGGATCCACCCGGGGCCTGGCCAGGGACATTGGGGATGTTCTTACCTACGCCCTGTACCCGGTCACTGGCCTGCGCTTCCTGCGGGTGAAGTATGGATTGGAGGCACCGCCAGAGGAGGCGCCGCAGGCGGCGCCGTCCCCCGCGGCCCCTCCGCCAGCGCCCTCCCCCAGCCCTCGGGCCCGCCGCTTCAATATCTTTGTGGGGGAACGACACTTTCAGGTGACGGTGGACCCGGAGGGCCCCGGCGGGGTGGCGCAGCGCGCTGCCGCACCACTCCCAGGACGGCCTGCGCCCTCTTCTCCCACACCCCCTCCTGCCGCCGCTCAGGCCCCTGGGGCGTCCCTGGCTCCCAAGCCCCCTGCGGTGGCGGAGGGTGAGGCTGGTGTGGTAGCACCCATGCCTGGCATGGTGGTTCGCTACGCGGTGGCAGAGGGCCAGCAGGTGGCGGAGGGGCAGACCGTGGTCATCCTTGAGGCGATGAAGATGGAGAACGCCCTCCCGGCCCCCAGGGCGGGAGTGGTGAAGGCCCTGCGTTTTTCGCCGGGGTCCAGGGTGCAGCGGGGAGAGATACTTGCTATAATAGGCTGAGATTCGCAGTCAGGCGCAGGATGGCCTTGGCGCAATCCCGAGAGGCTGGACATGTCGAAAGGCCTGGGGACCTTTTCTTGGAGAAGGGTCGCCAGGCCTTTCCTTATGAGGGTGGGCGTGTCCTGGCCAGGGGCCGGACGGAGCAGGAGCTCCTGGTTCGGGCTCGCGCAAGGCAGCCTGTTGAAGGGAAGAAAAGTATAGGTCAAGGAGGTTTGCATGGCGTACAACGCAACCCTGGTTCCCGGGGACGGCATCGGCCCAGAGGTGTCCAATGCAGCGGTGCGTATCATTGAAGCCGCCGGGATCAAGATCAACTGGGACGTCCAGGAGGCGGGGGAGGATGTGATGGCGAAGTACGGCACCCCTCTCCCCGACCAGGTGCTGGACAGCATACGCCGCACCAAGGTAGCCCTCAAGGGCCCCATCACCACTCCCATCGGCACCGGCTTCCGCTCCGTCAACGTCGCCATCCGCAAGGCCCTGGACCTCTACGCCTGTGTCCGGCCCTGCAAGAGCTACCCGGGTGTGCGCAGCAAGTACGAGAACATCGATATTGTCGTCGTCCGGGAGAACACAGAAGACCTCTACGCTGGCATTGAGTTTGAGGTGGGCTCAGCCCCGGCCAAGGAGCTGGTGCGGCTCGTTGAAGGCGCCAAGATGAAGGTGCAGGACCCGGAGCACGCCGGGTTCTCCATCAAAGCTATCTCCGAGTTCGGCACGCGGCGCATCGTAAAGTATGCCTTCGACTACGCCAGGGAGCACAAGCGGAAGAAGGTGACGGCCGTCACCAAGGCCAATATCATGAAGTACACGGATGGCCTCTTCTTCGACGTGGCGCGGCAGGTGGCCAAGGGCTACCCCGACATCCAGTACGAAGAGCGTCTCATTGACAACCTCTGCATGCAACTGGTCATGCGTCCCGACGAGTACGATGTCCTGGCCCTCCCGAACCTCTATGGGGACATCGTCTCTGACCTGTGTGCTGGCCTGGTGGGTGGCCTGGGCATCGCCCCCGGCGCCAACATCGGCCAGAATGGAGCGGTCTTCGAGGCCACGCACGGCAGCGCCCCCAGGTACAAGGGCCAGAACAAGGTGAACCCCACCGCGGTCATTCTTTCGGGGGTTCTGATGCTGCATCACCTGGGGGAGCATCAGGCGGCGGAGCGCATTGAGCGGGCCGTTGCCCAGGTCATCCGAGAAGGCAGGGACGTGACCTACGACTTCAAGTCCCGTCGCGACGACCCCACCGCCGTGGGAACCAGCCAGATGGCGGATGCCATCATCCGCAGGATGCAGGAGGCGAAGGCCCATGCGTAGAAAGGTCACCGTTGTAGGAGCCGGGAACGTCGGCGCCACTACCGCCCAGCGCCTCTTTGAGAAGGGCTACGCTGATGTGGTCCTGGTGGATGTCATCGAAGGGCTGCCCCAGGGGAAGGCCCTCGATATCCTGGAGTCCGGCCCGGTGGTTGGCTCGGACGCCTCCATCATCGGCGCCAACGGCTACCAGGAGACGGCCAACTCCGACATCGTGGTGATCACGGCTGGGGTGGCGCGCAAACCAGGCATGAGCCGGGACGACCTGCTTTTTATCAACATGGACATCGTGGGCGGCGTGACGCGGGAGGTGGTGCGACACTCCCCCAACAGCATCATCATCGCAGTCACCAACCCGCTGGACGCCATGACCCAGCACACGCTGGAGGTGAGCGGGTTCCCCCGGCACCGGGTCTTCGGCATGGCGGGGATCCTGGACACGGCGCGCTTCCGCACCTTCCTGGCGCAGGAGCTGAAGGTCTCCGTCGAGGACGTCCACGCGTATGTGCTGGGGGGCCACGGGGACACCATGGTGCCCCTGGTGGACTCGACCAATGTGAGCGGGACCCCAATCTCCAGGCTCCTGCCCAGGGAGCGGGTGGAGGCCATCGTCAAGCGGACCCAGGACGGCGGCGGCGAGATTGTGCGGCTCCTGAAGACCGGGAGCGCCTACTACGCCCCGTCCGCTGCGGCGGTGCAGATGGTAGAGAGCATCCTGCTGGACAAGAAGCAGCTCCTCCCCTGCTGCGTGGCGCTGGAGGGGGAGTACGGCATCCGGGGCGTCTGCGTCGGCGTGCCGGTGAAGCTGGGGGCCAGGGGGGTTGAGGAGGTCATCCAGCTCAAGCTCAGCCCGGCTGAGGAGGCCGCCCTCCAGAAGTCCGCCGCGGCCGTGCGGGAGCTGGCCGAGGTGATGCGCAACCGGGCTGCGTAAGGGGCATAGGCGTGTAGGGCGTGCTCTAGGAAGGG
>JACQUN010000197.1 GCA_016210285.1 Chloroflexota bacterium | reverse complement strand
GAACAGGAGCACATCCTGGCCCTCGGTGTCCCGGAAGAACTCCGCCATGGTCAGCCCCGTCAGTCCCACCCGGGCCCGCACGCCCGGCGGCTCGTTCATCTGCCCGAAGACCAGAATGGCGTTCTTCATGACGCCGGAGGCGCGCATCTCATACCAGAGGTCGTTGCCTTCTCGGGAGCGCTCCCCTACGCCGGCGAAGACGGAGAAGCCCTTGTGGTGGATGGCGATGTTGTGGATCAGCTCCAGAATAATGACGGTCTTGCCGACACCGGCGCCCCCATAGGCGCCGATCTTGCCGCCCTTGGTGAAAGGCGTGATGAGATCGATAACCTTGAGCCCGGTCTCCAGCATCTCGCCACTGGTCACCTGCTCCTCGAAGGAGGGTGGGGGGCGGTGGATGGGCCACATCTCCTCCGCCTGCACGTCCCCCAGGTTGTCCAGGGGTTTCCCCAGGACGTTGAACAGGCGGCCCAAGCATGGTCGCCCCACCGGCACCCGGATGGGTGCACCGGTGTCCACCACCTCGGTGCCCCGGGCCAGCCCCTCCGTTGGGCCCAGGGCCAGGCAACGCACCCAGTTGTTGCCGATGTGCTGCTGCACCTCAAGGATCAGCGTGTCCCCCCCCAGGGGTACTTCAACCGCATTGAGCACCGTCGGCATCTCCTCCGGCGGAAACTCCACGTCCACCACGGTGCCAATGATCTGCACCAGGCGTCCCTTTGTACCTTTGGCCATGCGCCTTCCCTCGCCTTGCAAGTTTACGGGGGCCAGGGTGTATTGGTGGGGACTCCAATGCCCCCGTACTTCCCTTCGATGTACTGTCGAGTTGCCCTCAGGGTCTGGCTCTCTCTGGTCATCCTCATCACATCCCGTGTGATGGCAATGCAAACATCTCAGCCGGCGGCGTGGGAGTCGAAGATTGGCCTTCCCTCCCTGTCAACGCCATCAATGTAGCACTCTCGATTGCTGGAATCGCCGTGATGCACGCACCCGCAGTAGCAGGGGATGTAGTTCAAGGCGTCCTGGGGGTTGGCGACGGCGAAGCGATAGGCCTCCCAGACCTCCCCGCTGCTGAAGCTGGTCTGATTGGCAAACCTGCGGAAGGGCTCCGCTGCAGCAGCGGAGGCGGCCACCGTGGTCTGCTGAACCCCAGGGCTTGGCTGGGCTCCGGGGCTCTGTTGAGGCGCCGGGCTCTCTCGACTGGCGCAGGCCACCAGTGCCGCGAGCCCAGCCAACAGCGCCACGAGCGCCAGGGGCTTCACCATCCAGCGCCTCCTGCGCCCTCACCGACTCTCAAA
Organism: Chloroflexota bacterium; assembly: GCA_016210285.1. Next base: position 1,905 of record JACQUN010000197.1, on the reverse strand, counting down.
GGTCAACGTCCCACCGATAATGTCCAGCAGCTCCTTGGTGATGGACTCCTGCCGCACCTTGTTGCCGAGCAGGGTGAGGTCCCGGACAACCCCTTCGGCGTTGTCCGTGGCGCTGCGCATGGCCACCATGCGGGCCGACTGCTCGCTGGCAATGGACTCCAGGAGGGCGTGATAGACCTGCATCTCCACATAGCGGGGCAGCAAGGCCGCCAGGACCTGGAGGCTGGCGGGCTCGTAGATGTAGCCCACCGCGTGATGAGGGGCCAGTTGCGCAGGCTGCACCGGCAGCAGTTGCTGCAGGATGGGCCGCTGCACCACGGTGTTGACGAACTGGGAGTAGGCGACGTACACGGCATCGCAGGCGCCGCTGGTGAACTCCTCCACCAGGAGGTGCACGATAGGGGTGATGTCTGCCATCCGAGGCCGGTCCCCCAAGTCCGTGAAGACTGCCCGCACGTTGCGGCCATAGCGGACCATGAAGTCCCGCCCCTTTTTGCCCACGCAGACAACGGTGGCGGGGATCTCCTTGGCCTGCTGCTCCAGGATGAAGGTCCCGGTGCGCCGGTTCACCGAGCCGGGCATACCTCCACAGAGGCCTCGGTCCGGCGTGATGTGGACCACCTCGACACGCTTCACCGGGCGGCGCTGGAGGAGGGGATGGGGTTTGTCCTCCTCCTGGGGCTGGGCCGCCAGGTGGGTCAGGAGCTCCATGATGCGTTCCGCGTAGGGGCGGCCCGCCAGGGTGGCCTGCTGGGCGCGGCGCATCTTGGCCGCGGCCACCATCTCCATGGCCTTGGTCACCTTGGCCGTGTTCTGCACGCTGCGTATTCGGCGGCGTATCTGGCGGAGGCTAGGCATCGCTCTGTCCTTTTGTAACCTCCCCTCGTGGGAGCTTGGGCGCCCGTTTCACGATAGGTCCTACCGCTTCACCGTGATGTCCTGCTTCATCCCCGCCTCGTAATGGCCGGGAAGGTGGCAGGCGAACTCATAGGAGCCTGCCAGACGAAAAGTGAACTCGCGCGTGATTGAGGCCTTTGGCGGCAACTCTTTGTCCAGCACATGAACAAGCATTCTCGCATGATCGGCTACACCACGAGGCGCTATCGCCCACTCGTGGTTCACCACCCCCGAGTTCTTGACCACAAAGCGATACCTTGTCCCTACGTCGAAGCTGGTCACTGGGGACTCGATCTTGAACTCCGACAGGTCAGCTTGCACCTCTAAGGGCCCTTTAGCGGCCGGAGCATCTCCCCCACCACAGGCAGTAAGCGCCAGCAGCGCTAGCGCCATCAACGCTCCCCCCACCAGTCTCATCCTCACTGGCAAAGACGTCCCCCCAGATCTACGCCTTGAACCCTTGCTTGAACTCGACGATGGCCTTCTTCAGGGCCTCCTCGGTCTCCTTGTCCAGGTCCTTCGTCTCGGCAATCTTCTTGCCGATCTCCGGGTGGGCGGTGCCCATGAAGCGGTGAAACTCCGCCTCCCACCGCTGGGCAGCCGGGATGGCCACGTCATCCAGGTAGCCATTGACCACGGCGTAGAGGACCATCACCTCCTGCTCCAGGGGCATGGGCACATACTGAAGCTGCTTCAGCACCTCCACGGTGCGCTGGCCGCGCTCCAACTGGGCGCGGGTGGCCCGGTCCAGGTCGGCGGTGCCGAACTGGGCGAAGCTCGCCAGCTCCCGGTACTGGGCCAGGTCCAGGCGCAGGCGCCCCGCTACCCGCTTCATCGCCCTGGTCTGGGCGGAGCCGCCGACACGGGAGACGGAGAGGCCCACGTTCACCGCCGGGCGGATGCCCGCGTTGAACAGGTCCGACTCCAGGTAGATCTGGCCATCGGTGATGGAGCTGACGTTGGTGGGGATGTAGGCGGAGATGTCTCCTGCCTGGGTCTCGATGATGG
>JACQUN010000199.1 GCA_016210285.1 Chloroflexota bacterium | reverse complement strand
GCACAGCATAACAGATCCGCCATGATATGTCAATACGTTCTCCTGTCACGACACTAGATAAGGGCACCCTATGAACACCTATGAGTGGCCCATCACCCTGGCGCCTTTAGCAGATGGCGGCTATACCGCCCTCTGCCGCGCTCTGGACTGCAAGGCAGAGGGTGCCACCCTGGAGGAGGCGCTGGCAAACCTGCGCGCCCTCATCGCCCAGAAGGCCACCGAGCTGGCTACTACCGACTCAGAGCATGACCTGGTGCCCTGGTGGAGAGTGTAGATGAACATCCTGGTCGTCGGCTCCGGCGCGCGGGAGCACGCCATCGCCTGGAAGCTGCGCCAGAGCCCCAAGGTTGATCGCCTCTACGTTGCCCCCGGCAACGCCGGCACCGCAGCCACCGCCACCAACCTCAACATTCCCGCCACTGACCTTGATGCCCTGGCCGAGGCTGTCCGCTCGCACCACGTTGACCTCACCGTCGTAGGCCCTGAGACCCCGCTGGCAGAAGGCATTGTTGACCACTTCCAGGAGCAAGGTCTTGCCATCTTCGGCCCTACCATGGCAGCGGCGCGGCTGGAGTCGTCAAAGGTCTTCGGCAAGCAGTTGATGCTCCAGCACCACATCCCCACCCCTCGCGCCGAGGTCTTCAGTGCGTACGAACAGGCCAAAGCCTGTGTGGAGCAGGCACCCCTTCCCACCGTAGTCAAGGCCGACGGCCTGGCGGCGGGCAAGGGGGTTACCGTCTGCCGCACCCGCGAGGAGGCGCAGCAAGCCCTTTACCAGTGCATGGTGGCCAAAGCCTTCGGCGCCGCAGGGGAGAAGGTGCTGGTGGAGGAGTGCCTGAGCGGGCGGGAGGTCAGCATCTTCGCCTTCACCGACGGGACCCACATCTCACCGCTCGTGGCGGCCTGTGACTACAAGCGCCTCCTGGACGGCGACCGGGGCCCCAACACGGGCGGGATGGGGAGCTACAGCCCTCCTGAGTTCTGGACGCCCGGGCTGTGCGACACGATACTCCGGACGATTATTGAGCCCACCCTGAAGGCCATGCGCGAGGAGGGGACGCCCTACCGCGGCGTCCTCTACGCCGGGCTGATGCTCACCCAGGAGGGGCCCAAGGTGCTGGAGTTCAACTGCCGCCTGGGGGACCCCGAGACCCAGGCCATCCTGCCCCGCCTGCGCTCCGACCTGGTGGACATCCTGCTGGGAGTGGTCAGCGGCAAGCTAGCCGACGTGCCTGTGGAGTGGGCCGAAGAGGCATGCGTGGGTATCGTCCTGGCCTCGGGGGGCTACCCCGGCGAGTACCGCAAGGGGTATCCCATCCGCGGCCTGCGATCGGCAGCGGAGGATGCCCTGGTCTTCCATGCAGGGACGCGCCTGGGGCACAATGAAGTGAGTGGCAAGCAGGTCGCCGTGACCGATGGTGGGCGGGTGCTGACGGTGGCGGCATGCGGCCAGACCCTGCGGGAAGCCCGCGAGCGGGCCTACAGCGCCGTCCGCCACATTCGCTTTGAGGGGATGCACTACCGTAGGGATATCGCCCTGGTCGCCTCCTCCTGAGGAGCTTCCAAGGAGAGAACGTATGCCTCTGGTCGGCGTCGTCATGGGGAGCAAGTCCGATGAACCGTTGCTCCAGGACACCCTGAAGACCCTGGAGCAACTGGGCGTAGAGTACGAGGTGACGGTGGCCTCAGCCCACCGGACGCCGGAACGCTGCGCCGAGTACGCCCGGACCGCACAGCAGCGGGGGTTGGAGGTCATCATCGCCGCGGCGGGCGGCTCGGCGGCCCTGCCCGGCGCCCTGGCCGCCTGGACCACGCTGCCCGTCATCGGCATACCCCTGCCCACCAGCGAGCTGCGGGGCGTTGACGCCCTCTACGCCATCGCCCAGATGCCTCCGGGTGTGCCGGTGGCGTGCGTCGCCATCGGCGCCTGGGGAGCACGCAACGCCGCCTACCTGGCCGCCGCCATCCTCTCCCTGAAGCACGAGAAGGTCCGCCAGGCCTACACCGCCTACCGCGAGAACCTGAGGAAAGCCTAGCATGGAGCGCCACCACCCCACCTCCAGCGTACGGCGAGGGGCGAGCCCCTCGCGCTCCCCGCATGTCGTGGGGGTGTCCAAGGGGGTGCACCCCCTCGGCGTTCCCCAGGGGTCGGGCAGTGGAGTGCCCCGCCTGGCGGTGCTGGTGGACTTTGACGACACGGCCTGCCTGGACAACGTGGGAGAGCTTCTGCTGAAGCGCTTCTGCCCGGATGGCTGGGAGGAGATGCGGCAAGCCTTCCGCGAGGGCAGGCTCACCCTGCGGGAGTACCAGGAAGCCGCCTTCAGGAGAATGCGAGCCACCAGGGAGGAGATGCAGGGGTACGTGGCGGAGCATGCCCGGCTGCGCCCTGGCTTCGCGGAGCTGGTAAACTTTTGCGAGACAAACGGTCATCGTCTGGCTATCGTCACGAACGGGCTGGACTTCTACGTGCAGGCGGTCCTGGGGCAGCACGGTCTGGGCCGAGTGCCTGTCTTCGCTGTGGGGACGCGCTTCTCGCCAGAGGGCATCCAGTACCTCTACCCCTACGCCACGTCGGAGTGCTTTCAGTGGGGCAACTGCAAGTGCCGAATCCTGGAGGGCTTCCGCCAGGACGGGCGGCGCATCATCTACATCGGCGACGGCCGCTCGGACCACTGCGCAGCCCAGAGAGCCGACTTCGTCTTCGCCCGCTCCTCGTTGCTGCGCTTATGTCAAGACCAGGGCGTGCCGCACCAGGCGTTTGAGGAGTTTCAAGATGTCTTGCAGGTGTTGCTCCGGGGGTCTTGGGATGGTGTGGAGTGTGAGCGTGGATGACGAAAAGCTAAAGGCCGCCCATGAAAAAGCTGTAGCCTGCGAGTTCATACAGCTGCACAACCGCGAACGCGGCACGGCTTACCGTCTGGAGAGGAGAGGCAGTCCGCCTGAGCCCGACTGTATATGTTCTGATCGCAAGTCCAACGCACCCTTCGGTATAGAGATTGGGACTGTCTATCGTAGTGATGAGGAAGCAACAGGAATGTGGCAGGTCGCCCGTGGCGAGGCGGCTGGCTACTCAAGCCCCATTCTGGTAAATCCCCAAGAGCCTTTCTTGGTCCGCCTCAATGGCGAACTAACGAAAAAGAGTCGCAAGACATATCAGTTCACCAGTGGGATCTCCGGGCGTCTGCTGCTAGTAGTTGATTGCCGGGACCCTCTAGCTACAGAGGCGGACAACGAAAACCTCGCTAAGATGGTTCTTCTGCCGAAGCGTCACCCTTATGACGAGATCTGGCTAGGAGCGCGGATTCCTTGGGTAAACGGGTACCGTTTCTGGCGCATCTACCCCTCAGGCATGTCGGAACCACCTGAAAACTCAGCGACGGTAGGTCAGCCATGATTGACCGCTACTCCCGCCCCGCCATGAAGCGGGTCTGGTCCGACCAGAACAAGTACGACAAGTGGCTCCAGGTGGAGCTGGCCGTCTGCGAGGCCTGGGCCGAGGCGGGAGTCATCCCCCCGGAGGACATGGCCAGGCTCCGCAGCGCCCGCTACGACTTCAAGCGCTTCCAGGAGATCTTCCAGCGCACCCGCCACGACGTCACCGCCTTCCTGCGCTCCGTCCCCGAGAACCTCGGCCCCGAGGGCCGCTGGCTGCACCTGGGCCTCACCTCCAACGACATCATTGACACGGCCCAGAACATGCAGGTCGTGGAGGCGATAGACCTGCTGGACGCTGACCTGGCCGCCCTCCAGGGGGTGCTGCGGGAGCAGGCCCTGCGCTACAAGGACACCCCCATGATGGGCCGCACCCACGGCGTCCACGCCGAGCCTATCACCTTCGGCCTGAAGCTGGCCCTCTGGTACGACGAGGTGCGCCGCAACCGCGCCCGCCTGGCCCAGTCGCGGGAGGAGATGGCCGTGGGCAAGGTCTCCGGCGCCGTGGGCACCCACGCCACCGTCCCGCCATCGGTGGAGGAGCGCGTGTGCGCCCGCCTGGGGCTGAAGGTGGCCCCCGTGTCCAACCAGGTCATCCAGCGGGACCGCCACGCCCGCTTCGTCACGACCCTGGCCGTCACCGCCGCCTCCCTGGAGAAATTCGCCACCGAGATCCGCCACCTCCAGCGCACCGAGGTGCGGGAGGTCGAAGAGCCTTTCGCTGAGGGGCAGACCGGCTCCTCGGCGATGCCCCACAAGCGCAACCCGGAGCTGACCGAGCGGGTCTGCGGCCTGGCCCGCCTCATTCGCGGCTACGCCGTGCCCGCCCTGGAGAACGTGGCCCTCTGGCATGAGCGGGACATCAGCCACTCGTCAGCGGAGCGGGTCATCCTGCCCGACGCCTGCCTGGCCCTTGACTACATCCTGGACCTGCTCACGGGCGTGCTGCGTGGCCTGCGGGTGTACCCGGCGCGCATGAAACAGAACATGGAGCTGACCCGGGGGCTGGCCTTCTCCCAGCGGGTGCTGCTGGCCCTGGTGGAGAAGGGGCTGGGCCGGGAGAGGGCTTACGAGCTTGTCCAGCGCCACGCCATGCGGGCCTGGGACGAGGGCCTGGACTTCCGCGACCTGCTGCGCGCCGACCCGGAGGTCGCCTCCCTCCTCTCCCGCGACGAGCTGGAGTCGCTGTTTGACTACGGCTACTACCTGCGGTACGTGGATGAGGTGTTCAGGAGGGTGGGGGTCGGGTGAGGGTGCCAGGAAGACTACAATACGCACCACATCCCGCGAAGGAGATGATGACCCCGGTGGACACTAGCCCGTTTGCAAGGATGACCTTCCGAAGCTTCCTGCTATGGGCGTTAGCGAGCATCCCAGTGGGTGTTGGGGCGGTGTTCTTCGTAAACAGCAGATACGAGATAGACCTGTCCTCCCCGAATGGTGCGGCGCTCCTGGTGTCTGGGTGGCTCTACGGAGTTATCTCGATTTGGGTGGTCGTGAAGTTTGTGGTACTCCGCGTGGATTTCGGGCGAATCATCGGTGTGCTTCCTCAAAACTTCCAGTGGGGCCCTTTAGTAGCACTCGTCGCCGCCATCCTGGTTTTCTCGTTTGGCGGTGCGTTGATAACTGCTTACTTGTTCACCAGGTACACTGAGTGGCCCATCACTGAATTTGGTGATGAACTGGAACTCGCTGTACCGATTCTTGTTCTCACTGCTGCCATCTTGGCACCCCTGTGGGAGGAATTGTTATTCCGAGGCGTGCTGCTTCATAGATGGGCACACAAGTGGTCACCCACACGGGGGATTCTGCTTTCCTCTTTGATATTTGCACTGTTGCATGTGGACACGGTAGGCGCCTTCGTTTTCGGACTCGTCATGTGCATTCTTTATGTTAAGACACATACACTGATCGTTCCCGTCATCGCCCACGCCCTCAACAACATCGCCGTTACCCCGTTTCTGGCCTTAGCCGTGAAATCCGATGTTTCCGCCAACCCAAGCACTGGGGAGCTCTGGCTTGGGCTGGCGATGGTGCTTCTCACGGCACCTTGGCTCGGGTGGTTTATCCTAAGGAACTGGCCACGGACTTATGCAGAGCTTCCGTACTTTGCCAATGATTCGAGGAGAACTGCTGAGGCCCAGCCGAGTCCATAGAGCGTGAGCCCGCTTTCCCAGTATTTACCCCTGCCACGTCTCCAACCCCAGAGCGACGGCTATCGCCTCCTCAATGGCACACATTTTGACAGGGGTCATGCCCTGCCCTGTACTCAGACGCGAAAGGCAGGGGATGGCTTTCGCCATCCCCTGCCTTGACCACGCGGCTCCCTCGAGGGTGCGGGTGCCCTTACTTTCCGCCTCCCCGGATGTGCCTGATGGCGCTCCCCTCACAGCTCCGGCAGAAGCCGTATCGCTCGGAGAAAGCCGGCCACGTCCCACAGGAAGAAGCTGCGGGTGATCTTGCCGCCCGCGATGGTCAGGAGCGTGACCCCACGGAGTGTCACGACTCGCCCCGTCGCGGGGATGTTCATCAGCTTCCCCTGGTGGGTGCCCTGCGCCGACCACACCAGCGCCACACGGTTCCCCTGGGCCAGGGTCTCCGATACCGTGAAATGCAGGTCCGGGAAGGCGTCCAGGTAGCGGCCTGTGGCCTGGCGGATCCCGTCGGGACCCCGGTGTGGCTCGGCTTCTCCGACATCAACACCTTCATACTCTGGGGCATGGAGCGCCGCCACGCGCTCCACGTCGTGGGCATTCCACGCCTCCAGCAGCTCCCGGACGATCTGCTCATTTGCTCTCGGCATAGCCATAACCGCCATGTGACGCAACTACCCCGCTTCAGGTGCTCCTGGGGTCACGACGGTCTGTCCCCTCGCAAGCCGAAGGGAGAGTCCAAGCCTCAGCCTTCGGCTTGCGAGGGCCTCCCATAACTCTTGAGGCCCCGCACCCCCTTGTGGGAACAGCTCCCATTCAAAGGGGGCCGGCGCTTTCTTGCCTTTGCCTTGCAGTCCCCTAGAGGGTGGCGACGATCTCGCCATCCTCCCAGGTTGGGTCAGCCTCCAGGAGCGCCCGAAGCTTTCTGTACCAGCGGTCCTGCTCCGGGTCGCTGGCGTTGGCTACGTAGCTCGCCTTGTCCTGGAAGACGACAGTCATGACAAGCTGCCGAGGGTCCTTGTCCAGCTTGAACACATAGCTTGCCACGGCTCCCTTGACCTTTGGCTTTCTGTCGCGGTCCCACTCCTGCATGAGGGCCAGCATTGCCCGCTCCTGGCCGGCCTTGGGACGAAGATGGGCTACAGTTCCATACATGGCGATCCCTCCTCCTTGGGTGCGCTTGGCACCCGTTTCTAGTGCTGCGACAACATGGCCTTGGCAACGTCCAGCGTGTCCTGTAGATGCTGCACCGGCGTGATCCGGAAGTCCTGGCGCAGCGGGATTCCAGCAAGGAGGCTTTGCACAGCAGCGAGGCTGTCTGCCTCCAGCAGGGCCCAGAAAACATGCTCCGGGGCTGCGGACACAAAGAAGTGGACCGTGACCTTCCGCTCCCTGGCAATCTGCGGGATCTTGTCCCCTGCGTTCAGGAATTCAACCGCCTTGTCACGGGGCTGGTAGATGGGGCAGTTCTCCGTGGTATGGGTCGCTGTGACATGGAAGAGCACTTTTCCCCTCCCTTTTGTAGAAGACTTACGGCTGGCATCTCCGCCAGCCGTAGCATCTCTCACAGGGGTGTCCACTTTCCAGACCAAAAGGTGCTCATTTGCCGTTCATTTTTCTACTGCCCCAAGCTCCCACTGCCACAGGATCTCGGTGAGCCGCTGGGCCCCCGCCCTCAGGTGGCGTCGAAAGGTGCCAAAGGGTACGCCCAGCAGCTCAGCCGCCCGCTCCTGGGTGGGCGCTGGGTTCAGGTAGGCGTGATACAACGCATGGTAGAGTTTCTCCCCGCGGGGCGGCTGCTGGAGCGATTCGGCAGCCTCCTTGATGATGGTCATGAGGGCGGTGAGACGCTCGTCACGGCTCGCGCCTGGCTTGCAGCGCTCCGTCACCAGCCGGGAGCGTAACAGCGGGCTGCTCGCCAGAACGTCGGGGTAGGCGAGGTTGCGCACGGCATCTCGAACCGCCTCAGCAAAGTCGGGCTGGCTGAGAACCACCAGGGGTTGGTGGGCCGGGGCAGGGGGCACAGCCTGCGGGGTCGTGGAGAGCTCTCGTTGCCCCAGCAGCTCCAGCCACGCCATGGGCGGCCTGGCGCGCCAGTCGTGGCCATACACGCCGTAGCGCCGCTCGCCCATCCTGAAATCCGCTTCAGGCAGGCGCGCCAGGTCAGCATAGGCGAAGATCGGGGCCCAGAAATCGGGGTCGGCGCAGGGCACAAAGGTGAAGGCCAGCCCAGGCGTAGTCAAGTAATGCCGCACCATGCTGACGAAGATCAGGCTCTGGATGGGAGAGACGGCCTGGTAGGTGTCCCGCGCCATCCAGAAACGGAAAAGGGTTGCGCCTTCGCCACGCCGCAGCGGGGCGTGCCGCTGCAAGAAGCGCCAGGCCGCTTCCGCAGCCGGGTCCACCCTGAGGCTTTGGGCGTCGGCCTCGTGCAGGGCAACCATGACCAGGAAGCCCGCAGGCTCTTGCCTGGCATCCCGAAAGACCAGCGCTCTCTGTGGCTGCTCCGCCAACCACTGCCCTGCAAAGACGGCTGCGTCCTCCCCTTCATATCTGGCTACCATCGCCAGCAGCGCTGCCCTGTCGGTGGGCTTCATGGCGTCCGTCAGGGCGCTGCCGCCCTCCTGCCACTCGAAATAAGGCCGCACGACGGGGCTGTCGCGGTGGAGGAAGATGTAATCGAAGAGAACTTGTTGTTGCTCCTCTTCGCGGGTCCTCTGGAGGCGCGTGATGTAGTGCCCCCGTGCCCGGCGGTGCACCTCAGCAAACCAGTCGGGGTCCCGCCACCGGACGTCAGCCGCAAGCGCCTCACGCGCCAGGTCGTGGGGGAAGATACCGTGCGCCCCAGACTCAACGAAGGATAGTCCCCGCAGCCACTCGAACAGCTCGTGGGCATCAGGGAGGGCAAGCAGCTCCGCCAGCATGCCCTCCGTTGTCAGACGCACAATGGCACACGCCTCGAGCGCCCTGCGATGGGCTGGGCCTGGCACCTTCTGCACCAGATGCTCCAGCAGCATCTTGACCACATCCGGTGCTGCCTCTGGATGGAAGGTGATGCCCGGTCGTTGGGCGAGCACATCTGCGACCAGGGAGAGGGCCAGAGGATGCCCGTGGGTGAACCGGAGGACTGCCGGGTGCTGCTCCGGGGGGACCCCTCGCTGTTCCAGCAAGGTGCGGCTCTCCTCGGTGCTGAGGTTGCGGAGGGCGAGGGGGCGAAAGACGGATTGCCAGCCAGGGTCGGTCCGCCACGCCAGGGATGGCGGATTACGGCCCGCCAGGACAACCAGCACCCCCTCGGGCAAGCCTGGCAGGAAGGTGCTCAGGAGCCACGGCTCCAGGGGGGCGAGCTTCTCATACGTGTCAATGAGGACTGCATGGCGGCCGGGCCAGGAGGCCAGGGCTTCGAGGGGAGACTCGTGCCCGCGCGCGTTCAGCGCAAGCCGGAGCGCACCAAGGAAGGCCTCAGGCGAGACGTCCAGATCGCGGGCATCCAGGAGGATAGCCGGCGTTTGCGCCTCGCCGCACAGGTGCGCGAATTCATGCAACAGGGCTGTCTTGCCAATGCCGCCGGGGCCAAAGATGTACAGCACATGAAAGGGGAGCGCCACCTCCTTCAGCGCATCCTGAAGCAGAGCCCGCTCAGCATGCCTGCCGACGAACCTTTCGTGCCGCGCTGCGCTCAGGCGACCCGACAGCGGGGAAGCCACGGGCCAACCCTCCCGGTATGAGATGCAGAGGCTGTGCCAAGGGATTATACCCCCGTTGACCAGCGCCAGCTACCCGCTCCATTGATGACGCTGCCCGAACAGCCCTTGACGTGGGCGAAGCTGTCTGCTACGCTACGGTGACTTTTTGGAGTCACTCCTGGCATTCGGCTTCGGAGGTCCGGGATGGCAGAAATCCCCTACCGAGAACTGAACCCGCCGGCCCGCATCCTCCTGGGGCCGGGCCCCAGCAACGTCTCGTCCCGGGTCCTTCGAGCGCTGACAGCCCCGCTCCTGGGGTATCTCGACCCCGACTTCATGCAGATCATGGACGACGTCGCGTCCATGCTGCGCTACGCCTTTGGCACCCACAACGATTTCACCCTCCCGGTCTCTGGCACTGGCTCCGCAGGGATGGAGGCCGGGCTGGCGAACCTGCTGGAGCCTGGCGATACCCTGATAGTCGGTGTGAAGGGTTTCTTCGGCGAGCGTCTGATGGAGGTCGCAGCCCGACACGGCGCCAAGGTGGTGCCCGTCCAGACGGAGTGGGGGCGTCCCCTGGACCTGGACAACCTGCGCCGCGAGTTCCGTCGCCAGGGCAAGGTAAAAGTCCTGGCAGTCGTCCATGCCGAGACCTCTACAGGAGTCCTCCAGCCCCTGGAGGATGTGGCTCGCCTTGCCCGGGAGCATGACGCTCTCCTCCTGGTGGATGCGGTCACCTCCCTTGGAGGGACGCGGGTGGCCGTGGACGACTGGGGCATCGACTTTTGCTACAGCGCCACCCAGAAATGCATCGGCGCTCCACCGGGCCTGGCTCCCATCACCGTGAGCACCAGGGCCATGGAGAGCATCCGGAATCGGCGGGAAAAACCCAGGAGCTGGTATCTGGACGTGGGCTTGCTGAGCCAGTACTGGGCCACCGGGCAGCGGGTCTATCACCACACTGCCCCTATCAGCATGATCTATGCCCTGCGGGAGGCCCTCCGAATGCTGATGGAGGAGGGGCTGGAGCGACGCTGGGAACGACACCAGCGCAACGGCCGGGCGTTGCGGGCGGGCCTTGAGGCCCTGGGGCTGCGGCTGCTGGTCCCTGAGGAGTGGTGTACCTACCAGCTCACCGCAGTTGTTGTGCCGGAAGGTGTCGAGGACGTCGCCTGCCGCATGGCCTTGCTGAGGGAGTACAACATTGAGGTGGGCGGGGGTCTGGGGAAGCTGAGAGGCAAGATCTGGCGCATCGGGCTCATGGGGGAGTCCTGTAGCCCCGCCAACGTCTTCCTTTTGCTCTCCGCGCTGGAGGCGCTGCTCCCCCGCTTTGGCTTCGAGGTGCCCGCGGGCGCAGGTGTTGCCGCCGCCAGCAAGACCCTGGCCGGAGCAAGGTGAACTCTGCAGGCAGCCGCCCGTGTACAAGTCAACCATTATGTAAACAGGAGCGATGCTGGCTAATCCTCTGGCTTCTTCTCCCCAACAAGGGTTGAGCCCGTCACTCCCTGTGGCCGTACGCCTCATCCAGCAGGTCAATCACATGGCATACCCGGGCCGTGAGCCTGGCCCGCCTGACCCCCTGCTCGAGCTGCAGGACACACCCCGGGTTGGCCGTGGCAATCACCCCAGCCCCGGTGGCCTTCACCTCCCGCATCTTGGAGTCCAGAAGCTGCCGCGACATGGCCCGCTGCAGAAGCTGGTAGCTTCCTGCTGCGCCGCAGCAGAGCGCCGGGTGCTGCATCTCCACCATCTCCAGCCCCAGGATTGCCTTCAGCAAGAGACGGGGTGCGCTCGTAACCCGCTGGGCATGGGCCAGGTGGCAAGAGTCCTGGTAGGTTACCCGTTGGGGAAGCTTCCCTGCGGGCGGCTCCAGGGGGAGTGCCGCAAGAAACTCGGTGATGTCCCGCACCCTTTCGCTGAACCGTTCGGCCTGCTCCCGCATCTCACGGGAATCCCTCAGAAGCTCAGGGTACTCCTTCATGGATGATCCGCAGCCGGCAGCCGCCACGATGACGTAGTCCACCTCCGCCGCCAGGAAGCTCTGGATGTTCCGTATCGCCATTCTCCTGGCCGCTCGCCGCTCGCCCGCGTGGAGATTCAACGCGCCGCAGCAGGTCTGCCCCGCTGGGACCACGACCTCGCAACCGTTTCGGGTGAGGACCCGTACCGCAGCCTCCATGGTTCCGGCATGGGCCAGGGGCATGACGCACCCGGCCAGCAGTCCGACCCTGTATCGCCGCTGGCCCTCTGCTGGATACACCTGGCCACTGGCCTGGAAGAAGCGCCCAGGGAGAGAGGGGAGCAAGCCCTCAGCGTCCCTCAGTCGCAGGAGGCGCAGCACACCGGAGCGTCGCAGGAGGGTCTGAAGGCCGGTGCGCTGGTACAGCCGCAGGGCGGCGCCCAGGAGCCGCAGCCTCGACGGGTAGGGAAGTAGGGCCGAAAAGGCCAGCCAGCGCGCAAGGCGGACCCAGGGCGAACCCGGGCGGTTCTTGAGCACCTGGGACCGGGTGTATTCCATAAGACGCCCGTAGGGGACACCGGAGGGGCAGGCGGCCTCACAGGCACGGCACTGGAGGCAGAGGCCCCAGTGCTCCAGGACACCCTTCGTGAGGGTCACGCGCCCTTCAGAGGCAGCCCGCATGAGGGCAATGCGGCCGCGAGGCGACTCCGTCTCCAGGCCCGTCTCCAGGTAGGTCGGGCACTGGTCCAGGCAGAGGCCGCAGTGGACGCACTTAGAGAGGTCCTCTTCTGCAGGGGCATCAGGCCCTGAGAAGGCACTGTTCCGAGCTGCCATGCGTTGCTCTAGGACCGGCATCTGCGTCAAACTCCGCGGGCAAACCGCCCTGAGTTCAGGATCCCCCTCGGGTCGAATCGAGCTTTCAGGTGGCGCATGATGGGCAGGGCCGCGCCCAGGTCTCCCCAGGTATCCACCTGCCCCCTCACTTCCGGGGGCACTTTCTCGACAGTAAGGTCACCCTCCATCTCTTGGAGCCGTTCCCGGAGCGTCTCGATGACCGGCAGCGCCCACGGCGCTGGCCAGGTGGTTCGGGCCTCCCCGTACCAGAAAGCACGAAGAACGCCGTGGGTGGCATGGGCGGCGACTGCCGGGCCATGTCCCAGCTTCGCCCCAGCCTCCTTCACCTCCTGGAGCGCCCCAACCAGCAGGGAAGGGAGGACGCAAGCACGAAGGCTCAGGCGGAGCCCGGAGGGCTCCCACCCCAGGTCGGCCAGCGCCCGCCACAGCGGCTTCCCTTCAGCCTCGGGGACAACCTCGACCTCCGCAGCCCGCTCCCTGAAACACAGCTCAGCGACCCCTTGCTCCATCCGCTCCACGGCGCGCGGCCTGCCCCCCAAACATACAGCCAGCCAGTACACCGTGCGGTCCCGCCTGGGGAGGCCCTTGACCGTACCCGAGACGCTCCCCCAGGCCAGTCCATCCAGGAGTTCCACCGCCCTGGCGCTGAAACCTGAGCCCATCAGGGCCAGCGCAGCACGGCCCGCCCCCTCCGAGTTGGGAAATGCAGCGACCACCGTCCGCTCAGCAGGGGGAAGCGGCGCGACCTTCAAGGTCACTTCGACGATTACAGCTAATGTGCCCAGGGAGCCGATGAAGAGGCGTGGCATGTCGTACCCGGTGACGTTCTTGACGACTCTCCCCCCTCCGCTGCTGACCGTCCCATCGGCGTGCACCACCTTCATGCCGAGCACCAGGTCTCGAGGCAGGCCGAAGCCCGCACGTAACGGGCCGCTGGCATTCGCCGCCAATGTCCCTCCGATGGTGGCTGCCGAAGGGAAGGGGGGGTCCAGGGGCAAGGTCTGCCCCTGCTGTGCAAGGTGATGCTGGAGCATATCCAGGGTGACGCCCGCTTCCACCGTCACCGTCAGGTCCTGGGGCTGGTGCTCAACGATCCGATTGAGCCTCCGCAGGTCCAGGGCCAGGTCGTAGCGCAGCGGGGGGTTCCCCAGGGCCATGCGCGTGCCCCCACCCCAGGGGACCACTGCGGCCCCCAGCCGTGAAGCCAGGGACAGGACCCTGCTGACCTCTTCGATGCTTCCAGGTCGAACCGCCGCAGGGGCAACCCGGCTGTCCAAGGTGTACCGGGGGAGCTCCTGGCGAGGGACCAGGGCCTCTACCCCGACTACCTCTGGGAGGGCGTCGCCCACCAGCTTCAACTGCGCCACGCTAGCCACTCTCTACGTAGGCGTCTCGGCCCAGCCGGCTCATCGCGGCCTGCTGAGGGACCTCCCCACAGGAGGCGCCGGTGGGGAACACCTTGCCAGGATTCAGGAACCCCTCGGCGCCAAAGGCTGGGCGCAGCGCCGCCATCGCGGCCAGGTCCGCCGGAGAGAAAACCCACGACATGTACTCCTGCTTCTCGATGCCGATGCCATGTTCGCCGGAAAGGGTCCCACCCAGCTCCACGCAGATGCGCAGGGTCTCCGCCCCGGCCTCCTTGGCTCTCGCGAGCTCTCCGGGTTTTCGCTCGTCAAAGAGGACGCAGGGGTGCAGGTTTCCATCACCGGCGTGAAAGACGTTGGCAATGGGAAGGCCATGCTTCTGGGAGACCATGCGGATGCGTTGCAGCGCCTCCAGAATGCGTGTCCGGGGGACGACCCCGTCCAACAGGTAGTAGTTGGGAGCAAGGCGCCCCAGAGCGCCGAGGGCGCCCTTGCGCCCAGCCCATAGCCGCTCCCTCGCTTCTGGCTCCTCAGCAGACCGCACCTCAGTGGCTCCACACTGCCTGAGTATCGCCTCCACCTCTTCCGCCTCCTCTGCAACTGCCTCTCGGAGGCCAGCCACCTCCACCAGAAGCACCGCCCCCGCGTCCTGCGGGTAGCCAGCGTGGACGGCGGGCTCCACTGCCTGGATGGTCAGGTGGTCCAGCATCTCCAAGGCAGCCGGGACAATTCCACGGCCGATGATGGCGGTGACGGCGTTGCCTGCCTGGTCTATCTCTGGAAAGATGGCCAGGAGGGTGTTCACTGCCTCGGGAAGGGGGAGCAGGCGCAGCACTGCCTTGGTCACCACCGCCAGCGTGCCCTCCGAGCCCACCAGGATGCCCCGCAGGTCGTAGCCGATGCTCTCCCTGGTCCTGCCCCCGAACCAGACGATGGAGCCATCAGCCAGGACCACTTCCAGCCCCAGGACATGGTTCGCGGTAACCCCATAG
Organism: Chloroflexota bacterium; assembly: GCA_016210285.1. The sequence goes on along the minus strand of JACQUN010000199.1, from coordinate 6,791 downwards.
GCCAGGCAGTGAGGGCCTCCGGCGTTCTCAGCCACGTTCCCGCCGATGGTGCAGGCCTTCTGGCTGGAGGGGTCCGGCGCATAGCACAGGCCATGTTTGGCAGCGGCATAGGAGACCTCAATGTTGACCACGCCGGCCTCCACCACCGCCAGCAGGTTCTCGGGGTCAATGGCGAGGATACGCCGCAGGCGGTTCATGGACAGCAGGATCCCTCCTTGCACTGCGACGGCCCCGCCGCTGAGGCCCGTCCCGGCACCTCGGGGAACCACCGGGACGCCGTAGCGGCGGGCAATCCGGACCACCCTGGCTACCTCCTGGGTTGAACCCGGGAGCACCACCAGGGTAGGGAGTGCTCGGTCCACCGAGCCGTCCACCTCGAACACCAGGAGGTCTTCTGGCCGGTGGATGACGAACCGCTTCCCCACCGCAGCCTGGAGCTCTCGCAGCAACCTTCGCCGGTCCAACCGATGCCTCCCAAAGCCTTGCGGCAATCATATGGCAAGGTGCGGCGCTTGGCAACGCTGCAACCCCCACCCCTGGTGCTTCGGTGAGAGAAAGGGAGCGCCCGGCCCATCTACTCCAGGGGGCACCGCAGGAGGGGAGCCGCCCTGTTCAGGAGGGTTTCCTGGCCTTCTCCTCCCTGCCTTTGCGGAGGCGCGCCTGCCAACCCTCCCGGAGCTTTACCCACCAGGGACGCATCAGCGCCCTCGCATACTCCTCCCCAGCAGCCTTCAGAATCACGCGGTACACCCCGTAGGGCGGCGCCGCCTCCAGCTCAACCCATTCTTTGGACTCCATGCCTCGCAAGAGGCGGAGAATGTACCCGCGCTTCTGGGTAGCGTAGACGGGTATCTCCACCTCTGCCGGGATCAGCAGGTCGGCTTCAAAGGCCAGGTCTCGTTCATCCAGTCCCTTGGCGCGCACCGCTGGCCGCAAGGGGTCATGGTAGGCTCGGACCAGGGTCAGCAGCAACACTTCGAGAGTCTCCTGCATTGCCTGTGCGTTCTGCCTGTCCTTCCTCATGTTGCCCCCGGTTGATTCTCTCCCACCCGCTAAGGATACCACATGCTGCATAGGGATGGCCTGAGGCTACCGGGGAGCTGGCCGCGCGGCCTGGCGCCATAGCGGGAGCCAGGGGCAGCTTGCGGGGTCCCGCACGGACAGATCACCCGCCATGCTGGGCCTCAGCTACAAAGCGGACGAAGACCTCGTTGCCCAGGAGTCGCCCCCTGGGGCTCAGGCGGAGCCTGGCCTCCTCTCCCCCTTCGGCGACCACCTCAAGCAGCCCCAGGCCCACCAGCTCCTCCACGATCTTCCCATAGACCTGGAGAAGGCTTCGGCCAAAGCGCTGGTGGAACCCCTCCAGGGACACCCCGGCATCCAGGCGCAGGCCCAGCATCATCGTCTCCCCCATCTCCAGGGACTCAGGGATAAACTCGACACCTTCGACCACGGGCACGGCGCGAAGGACCCCCTCGTCGAGCACCCCAGGCGACACCGGCTCGCCGCGCCAGCCCCGGAGCCGGCGGACATACTCGAAGGGTGAAGCCAGGGTAGAGAAGCGATAGCCCCCCAGAGAGGAGTGAGCGCCGGGCCCGACCCCCAGGTAGGGGAGGTTCCGCCAGTAGGTCAGGTTGTGGCGGCTCTCGAAGCCGGGCTGGGCCCAGTTGGAGATCTCGTAATGTCGGTAGCCGTGCTTTCCCAGCTCCTCCTGGGCCAACAGGTACATGTCGGCTGCCAGGTCGGGGTCGGGCTCCGGCAGCAGTCCCTGGCGCACCGACGCTTCCATCGGTGTCCCCTCTTCGAGGGTCAGGCAGTAGGCAGAAAGGTGCTGCGGCTGCATGGCCACGGCCTGCCGGAGCGTTGCGCGCCACTGCTGCGTGGACTGATGCGGGAGGCCATACATCAGGTCCAGGCTGATGTTTGCAAAGCCGGCCTGCTGGGCAAGGCGGACGGCCTGCGCGGCCTGTTCTGCGCCGTGGCGCCGCCCCAGAAGCCGGAGAAGGGCAGGGTCCAGGCTTTGAACACCCAGGCTCAACCGGTTGACCCCCACCCTGGCGAAACCTTGCAGCTTCCCCAGGGTCACGTCATCCGGGTTGGCTTCCAGGGTGAGCTCAGCCCCCTCCTGCACCCCGAATGCGCCTGACACCGCCTCGAGGAGGCTGGACAACTGGTCGGGAGAGAGGAGGGAGGGTGTTCCGCCTCCCAGGAACACCGTGGCGACGGGGGGGTGCGCCAGCAGCGCCCCCCATGCCTGTATCTCACGCGCCAGGGCTTCCAGATACGATGGGACAAGCCTGCCGATGCCGGCATAGGTGTTGAAGTCGCAGTAGGGGCACCTGGTCATGCAGAAGGGGATGTGGATGTAGAGAGCAATCCCCTGTTCCACGCCGTGGCGAATCTTTGTGGGCGAGCTGAGAGGGGTCCTCTGCATGGAGCTATCCCAGGGCTCTCCAGGACATTGCAGCCTCAAGGCTGTGGCACGATGCCTCTGCCTGAAGGCGGATGCAGGAGATAGGGTTTTCGGAGAAGTGCATCATCCCTCACACGTTGAAAAGGCCTCACACGTTGAAAAGGAAGGTGACAACATCGCCGTCTTTCACCGGATAGGTCTTGCCCTCTAGGCGGAGGAGGCCCTGCTTCCGGGCCTCTGCCAGAGAGCCGCACCTGTGCAGGTCCTCGAAATGCACCACCTCGGCCCGTATGAACCCTCGTTCCATGTCGGTGTGGATCTTCCCTGCCGCCTTCACCGCGGGGGTGTCCTGGGCTACCGTCCAGGCCCGGACCTCGCTGGAGACGAAGGTGAAGAAAGAGATGAGGCCCAGCAGGGCATGGGAAACCCGGATGACTTTGGAGAGGCCAGACTCCCCAATACCCAGGGAGGCCCGAAACTCCTTCTCCTCCTCCTCGGACATCTGGGTCAGGTCCATCTCCAGCTTACCACAGAGGGCGACGACCTGTTTGCCCCGTCGCCCGAACCTGGCCCCCAGCTCGCGTTCCAGGGCCTGGGTCTGGGGGAGCTGCTCCTCCCCCAGGTTGACCACCACCAGGAGGGGTTTGGCCGTAAGGAACTGGTAGTTGTCGAGGGTCTTCACCGCCTCGGCGGGAAGCTCCTGCTCTCGAAGGGGGACGTCCTGTTCCAGGGCAGCCTTGATGCCCGTCAGGAGCTGCTGCTCCTGCTGGACCTGCGCACGCTCCTGGGGCTTGGCCCCCTTGAGGGAAGCTTCCAACCGCTGGACGCGGCGCTCCAGGATCCCCAGGTCGGCAAAGGTCAGTTCCAGGTCCATGCTGGCGATGTCTCGTCCAGGGTTCACGCTGCCCAGGGGATAGGGGACCGCCGGGTCCTGGAAGGCGCGCACCACGTGCACCAGGGCATCGCAGCGCTGAAGGAGGTTGAGGAACTCCCCTGCAATCCCGCTGCCGCGCCCCAGCACCTCCGCGGCACCCGGGATGTCCACGTACCGCACCTCAGCGGGGACGATGCGCTGCGGCTTGAAAAGCGTCGCCAGGGCGTCCAGCCGCTGGTCCGGGACTTTCGCTACCCCCAGATTGGGTTTCATCGCCCCAGATACATATGCCGCGGTGGCGGCTCGACCGTGGCTCAGGGCATTGAACACCGTCGTCTTTCCGGCTTTTGGGAACCCGCTGATCCCCAGCTCCATCTTCTCACACCCTCATGAGTTGAGTTGTCGGGAGGTCCACCCAGCCTCGTGCGTCGGTCATCCATCCGCGGCCGGTCGGGACCTACCGGAGGGCATACAGGGTCCCGTCACGGGACGCCACGTACAGTGTATCCCCGGCCAACACCGGTGTCGTCATAACCGGCCCCTGAGTGAGGAACTCCCACACCTGCTGCCCGCTGTGGCGGTTTACCCCGTAGACCTTGCTATCGCCAGACCCCACGAACACCACATCGCCCGCCACAGAAGCACCGCCGGCGATCGCCCCGCCGGTGGCGAACTCCCACCGCTCCTTCCCGGTCTTTCCATCCAGGGCGTAGAGCTTCCCGTTGGCGGCGCCCACATACAGGGTGTCTTCAACCACCGCAGGTGAGCCCACAATGGCTGTTTTGGGAAGGAGGGTTTGCCAGAGGAAGCCCTTTTGTGGGGGAACGTTGTTCACAACCCCCCAGACAAAGAGCTGAAGGCGGAACCGCATCCACCCGCGTTCCATGGGATACTCTATCTTGCGCCAGTCTATGGCCCGGATGCGGCCATCCATGGAGCCGATGAAGAGCCTGTCGCCTGCGAAGGCTGGGGAGCTCTGGGCCCCGTACACCAGGTCATAGCTCAGGCGCTTCCGGCCGCTCACGGCATCCACCACATAGAGCCGGCCGTCCACCGACACTGGCACCACGACCCCGCCGCCCACGACCGGGGACGAGAGGGTCCACCCCTCTATCTCAGTGCCCCAGCGTTTTTCCCCTGTTCTGGCGTCCAGGCCGTAGAGGAAGCCGTCGGAAGAGCTCAGGTAGAGAAGGCCCCGGTGAACCACGGGGGAGGAGAAAATGGGGTTGCCCGTCTTGAAGCTCCAGCGGATGGCGCCGGTCTCAGCGTCTAGGGCCAGCAGTCTTCCGTCTCGGAGGCCCACGTACAGCAGCCCATCGGCCAGCGCAGGGGAAGCGTCCACCGGGCCCGTCACCGGGGTTTCCCACAGCAGGGTTCCATTGGTGGCTTCCAGGGCCACCACTCTTCGGTCGCCGGTGGCCAGGAAGACCCTGCCCCGAGCAACTACAGGGGATGCCAGGAGCGGTTCAGTCGTCCGGAAGACCCAGCGAGCCTGGCCGCGCAGGTCGGCCCCCTGGGGGCTGAATCCGGTATGTGCCGGGTCGCGCCCAAACATGGCCCACTCCCCGGGGCCGGAATCCGAGGAGATAGTGGATGTCGGGGCAGGCACCAGCGGTGCGGTGCCCACGATTCGGTACAGGGCGAAGAGGCTGACCCCAAGGGCCACCGTGGCTATGGCGGCGAGCTGAAGGATGCGCTGAAGTCGCCTGGCCCGAGCCCGACCGAGACGAAGCCGCTCCGCCACCTCGGGCGCCAGGTCTTTGTAGGTGTCTAGCCTGGCCCAGCACCGGGAGCAAAAGTCGGCTGTCACGGTGGGGTTGGCCTGGTCACACAGGGGGCACAGCCTCGAAGAGACTTCAGGGGCGGCAGCGTCCTTGGGCACTGCCTCCGGGGACAGGCGTGTCTGCCCTGGAACACCGGCTGGCGGCAGCCCCACCCCTGCGCCGCCGGCGGTGGAGGGCGCAGTGGACGCATCGCTCAGGGAGCCCATTGAATCCCGCAGGGCCGCGACGAACTCCCCCGCCACTCCATGCCGCTCTTCGGGGCGGCGCGCCAGGGCACGCAAGACCACCTTGTCCACCTCAGGGGACAGCGCAGGGTTGAACTGGGTCGGCGGTGGCGGTCTGGAGGTGAGCTGCTTGGCGAGCACTGCCGGCGCACCAACGGCAAAGAATGGGATGGTGCCGGTAAGCATCTCGTAGGCCAGGGTGCCAAGGGAGTAGATGTCCGACCGACGCTCCAAGGAGATCCCGTGGGCCTGCTCTGGCGCTGTGTGCGTTGGAAGCGGGGTGTTGAGGGTGCTCCGCATGAGCGGATGGATGCCCTTCACCAGGGCGGCCATGCCAAAGTCTGCCACCAGCACCCGGCCTTCATCGCTCACAAACACGTTGCTGGGCTTCAGGTCACCGTGGAGCACACCCTGGGCGTGGGCATAGTCCAGGGCCTCTCCCACCTGCCGCAAGATGGGGAGGGCCGTGGAAGGCGGCAGCGGCTTGCCCTGAAGGAGGTCGCGAAGGGTTCGCCAGGGGACGTAGGGTGTGACGAGCCAGAAGGTCTGACCATCCTGGCTGCACTCCAGAAGGGGAAGGATCAGGGGGTGCCGCAGACGGCGCACCGGATCCAGTGCTTTGAAAAACGCCTCAACCAGGCCGACCTCCTGGGCAAAGTAGCTGCGCAGCACCTTGACTGCCACCGGGTGTCCCTGGGCGTCCAGGGCCCGGTACACCGTGGCGAGCCCCGTAGTCCCCAGGGACTCTTGTATGGCATACGGCCCAAGGGAGGCCTGGGTCTGTTGGCCCATAGCATCGCCGCCTTCGACTCAACGCCTTGCTGGTATGCGGGGGCAGCTTGCAGAGGTCTCAGGCTGATTATAGCCTATCCTGGGCGGTAGCGATGATGCTGCCCAGCGTCATACCAGGGTAGAGGGCGCTTGCAGAGGGGAGGAGCGCTGGCTCCCTGGTGGAGCACATCAAGGGGGAGCAGGGGCTGGCGGCGCTGAACGGCCCCGCTACATCCGCAGCATGCCCGGGAGGCCCCGGCGTCCCTTCATGTGGGTCATCTGTTTCATGAGCCGCTGCATGTCACGGAACTGGTTGAGAAGCTGATTCACCTCTTGGACCGTGGTGCCGCTCCCCCTCGCCACCCTTCGCTTGCGGGAGCCATCCAGCAGCTCCACGTGGCGGCGCTCCGCTGGCGTCATGGAGAGGATGATGGCTTCAATCCGCTTGATCTGCCGCTCGTCCAGCTCTGCCTCGGAGAGGCGGTGTTTCATCTGGGAGAAGCCTGGCACCATCTCCAGAAGCTGGGTCAGGGATCCCATACGGCGAAGGGTGCGAAGCTGTTCCAGGAAGTCCTGGAGGTCGAAGGTCGCTTTGCGCAGCTTCTTCTCCAGCTCTTTGGCCTTCTGCTCTTCCACCTCGGCTTGAGCCCGCTCGATGAGAGACAGGACATCCCCCATGCCCAGGATACGGGAGGCGAGGCGGTCTGGGTAGAAAGGCTCCAGGG
>JACQUN010000198.1 GCA_016210285.1 Chloroflexota bacterium | reverse complement strand
TGCTGAGCTCGTCGAAGCACGTCTCCCCAGAGCCCGCCCTTCGACAAGCTCAGGGCGAACGGAATTTGAGAAGCACCACACTAGCGTCGGGTCTCCTCCAGGGCCCCGAGCTGGCCCACGGTCAGGTGGGCTTGGTGATACCGGCGACGAGAGCGCTGGGCCACCCCGGTGCGGTAGGCGGCGCTGGCCACCTCACGGGCCACCGCCCGCACGACGGCATGGTTGAACAGGCTCGGGATGATATACTCCTCGTTGAGCTCCGAGGAGGGGATGGAGGCGGCGATGGCCTGGGCGGCGGCCAGCTTCATCTCGTCGTTGATCTCCCGCGCCCGCACGTCCAGGACGCCCCGGAACATCCCGGGGAAGCACAGGGCGTTGTTCACCTGGTTGGGGTAATCGGAGCGGCCGGTGGCGATGATGCGCGCGGCGGGATGGGCCTCCTCGGGCCAGATCTCCGGGTCCGGGTTGGCCAGGGCGAAGATCACCGGGTCCCGAGCCATGCGCCTCAGATGGTCCGCGGTGAGCACCCCCGGGGCGGAGAGGCCGATGAAGACATCTGCCCCCGTGATGGCATCGAGGAGGGTGCCGGTGACGTTTCCCGGGTTCGTGTTTTCCATGATCCACCGCAGCACGGGATGGGTATCCTCCCTCAGCATGCCCCGATGGATGACCCCCACCTTGTCGTAAGCGATGATGTGCCGCACCCCGGCCTTCACCATGATGCGCGCCGCCGCGGAGCCCGCAGCCCCGACGCCGCACAGCACGACCTTGATGTCGTCGATCTTCTTCCCCACCAGTCGCAGGGCGTTCAGCAGGCCTGCCAGAATGACCACCGCGGTGGCGTGCTGGTCGTCGTGCATGACGGGGATGTCCAGCGCCTGCTTGAGGCGGTCTTCGATTTCAAAGCAGCGCGGCGCAGCGATATCCTCCAGGTTGATACCTCCGAAGCCCGGCGAGATGGCCTTGACCGTCTGGACAAAGACCTCAACGTCCCGGGTGGCCAGGCACAGGGGCCAGGCATCAACCCCACCCAGCTCCTTGAAGAGCATGGCCTTCCCTTCCATCACCGGCAGGGCAGCCTCCGGACCCATATCCCCCAGCCCCAGGACCCGGCTCCCGTCGGTGACGATGGCCACCGTGTTGCTCTTGGAGGTGAGGGTCCAGGCCGCCTGGGGGTCGGCGTGGATGGCAATGCACACCCTGGCAACCCCTGGGGTATACACCATGGAGAGCTCGGTGCGGGTCCGGATGGCCATCTTGCCCCGCATCTCGATCTTCCCGCCCAGGTGGGCCAGGAAGACCGGGTCGGAGACGTTCAGCACCCTGACCCCTGGAATGGCCCGGACCCGCCGTGCAATCTCCTGGCCGTGCTCCGTGTCCCGGGCGTTCACGGTGATGTCCCGCACCATCATCTCTCGGCTGGAGTGGACAATGTCCACCGCACCGATGTCACCCCCCACCAGGCCGATGGTCGAGGTGATGCTGCCCAGCATGCCCGGGCGGTTGGGATACTCAGCCCGGATGGTGAGGCTATAGGTCACGTCGGGGTGTCTGCCCGTCATCATCGTCCCCCTTTCGGCTCTGTCCGCCCGCCGGTCCTTCAGCCCCTGCCGATGGACTGCTTTCATTCTAGCACATGAGCCCGTCCCCAGAGCCTTCACCGTGGCTCCGGACGTGGTAGAGTTGTGGAGGAGGTGCTGCGTGGCCTGGCAGGGTAGCGGCTGGAAACCCCTTTTCGCGCTGGCGACGACCCTGATAGCGGCCTCAGCCTGGGGCTGTGTGGCCAGGGCAGTTCCCACCCCCACTCCGACACCCCCAGGCGTCGGCGTGGCGTATACGAGGCCCTCCACCTTCGCCTCCCTGGAAGAGGCGCGCCGTGGGGCCGCCGTGCCCCTGTGCGAACCCGCTTACCTTCCCCCAGGCTATGTCCTGAAGACGGTCGCCGTTGCACCGCCCCCCGGGGCGGGTGGTGTACCCCCGGAGGTCCTGGCAGTGTACACTCGCCCCTCCCAGGCAGGGCTGGACGGCACGCTGGAGCTGCGGCAGATGAGGATGCCCCTGGAGCCCACGGGGGAGGTGACGCCTGTCCCCCTGGGCGACGCTCAGGGGACGCTCCAGGCCCGCCGGAACGGCCTGGCGGTCTCCACCCTGTGGTGGCGCCGTGGCGGCACCACCCTCATCCTCACCGCCATCGCACTGCCCCAGGAGGCGCTGGTGGGGGAGGAGCTGGTGCGGGTGGCGGAGTCGGTGCGGTGCCAGAGGTGACCCTCATCCTCCCGTCACGCCGACGGTGTGGACCCTCTCGGACACGCCGAAAGCACAGGACCCCTCACAAGAAGCCATCAGCGGGTGATGCTCGAGGCAGGGAGTATCTCGCCCGCCAGCTCCCGCCGGGCGTTGGCGCAGTCGAGAAGCCGCTTGAAGGCAACTGCCGCCCGCTGGAAGGAGGGGTACGCAGCGATGCGGCGCTTGGCCAGCTCCTGGCGGGCATCCACGGCCTCCTTCTCCCGGGTTCCCGCGGTGAGGATGCACAAGAAGGGCTTGGAGGACGTGGCGCGGTGCTCGGCGAGCAGGGCGACCAGGTCGTTCCAGAAGGCCTCTCCACGCTGGCCCAGGAACCCCAGATTCAGCTCGTAGACGATGCTCTCCACGTGCTCGTCCCGCTCCAGGATCCCCAGCACACGCCGGACCAGGCCCACGTCGCGGGAGGCGGGCGTCATGTCCAGCGGATTGCGGTAGCTCCCACCCACCGTGCTGTAGAAGGTGGCAAACTCCTCGTAGCTGCGCTCCGTCAGGAGCGGCACCTGGAGGCCCGCCCTGGCAAAGCTGTCGGTGATGACCACCGACTGGCCCCCCGTCATGGCGATGAGCCCGACGCTGGGGCCGGGTGGGGGCTGGACGAACAGCAGCCCCTTCACCACGTCTATCAGCTCGTCAAGGCTGTCCACCCCGACGGCCCCTGTCTGCTTGAGCATTGCGTTCCAGATGGCCTGGGACGCCGCCAGGGAGGCGGTGTGGGACCGTGCAGCCCGCGCCCCCTCCTGGGTCTGCCCACCCTTCCAGATGACCACCGGCTTCCTCGGGGCCACCTCCCGCAGCAGGCGGAAGAGCTCCTGCCCGTTGGGGACGCCCTCCACGTACATGGCGATGAGCTCCGTCTGGGGGTCCTGGACAAGGTAGCGCAGGTAGTCGGTGACATGGAGGACGATCCCGTTGCCCATGCTCACAGACTTGCTGACGCGGATGCCGTGGGTGTAGCCCACCTGGGTGAAGGCCCCCGCGTGGGTGCCGCTCTGGGAGATGAAGGCCACCGGGCCGCTCTCCCCGTGGTACTGGTCCGGCGAGTGCCGCAAGCCGACCCGGGGGTTGAAGATGCCCATGCAGTTGGGCCCCACCACCTTCATCCCCGCCTTGAGGGCCATCTCCCGCAGCGTCTCCTGAAGCTGCACCCCTTCAGGCTCCCCGGTCTCGGCGAAGCCGGAGGTGAAGAACATCACCCCGCCGACCCCCTTCTTGATGGCATCGGCCAGCACCCGCGGGGCCACCCGGCGCGGCACGGAGACAATGACGTAGTCCACCGGCTCCGGGATGTCAACCACGCTGGGGTAGTTGGGCACCCCCAGCGCCTCGATGCCGGGAATCTCGCTGGGGTCAATCTGGACCGAATAGACCTTTCCCTCCAGGGTGCTGACCGAGCGGAGCCAGTTGTAGTTCCTGTCCTGCTTGTCGCCCACCACCGCGACGACGCGGGGATTGAACATCCGATCCATCTCTTCGAAGCTCCAGCCCATAGCCGTCCTTTCCTCTGCGAGTTTTAGGGCGACGCAGTAGCGGGATACGCCTACCCCTGCCGGTCCATCTCCTCCAGAATAATCCTGGCATCCACGGCGGCGAGGCCACTTTGATAGACGAAGACAGGGTTCAGGTCCAGCTCCTTGATCTCCGGGTGCGCCTCCATGAACCCTGAGAGCTGCAGCACCGCCTGCTCCAGTCGCGCCACGTCCGCTGGAGGGTGGCCCCGGTAGCCCTGCAGGATGGGGTAGCCCTTGATCTCGCGGACCATCTGGCCAGCGTCCCGAGGCGTCAGGGGGACCAGGCGGAAGGAGACGTCTTTGAGCACCTCGACCAGCACACCACCCAGCCCGAACATGAGGAAGGGGCCAAACTGCGGGTCCTTGGAGGCCCCCAGGATAACCTCCACCCCCGGCGGGGCCATCTGCTGCACCGACACCCCGTGGATGCGGGCCGTGGGCACCGCCGACCGCGCCGCCGCCAGGACCTCCCGGTAGGCCTGGGCCACCGAGCGGGTGCTCTTGAGTCCCACGCGCACCCCGCCGACGTCGCTCTTGTGGAGGATGTCCGGCGAGGTAATCTTCAACACCACCGGGAAGCCCAGTTGCTGGGCCAGGGATACGGCTTCAGCCGCGGAATGGGCCAGGCGCGTCTCCACCACGGGGATCCCTGCCGCCTGCACCAGCGCCTTGGACTCCACCTCCGTGAGGACGGTGCGGTGCTCCCGCCGGGCTGTGACCACAGCTTCAGAGGATGTCATACAGGCTCCTTCCCTTGCAGTCCGCAGGCAAGATACCAACTCCCTCCCCGTCTGTCAACGGTGGCGCAGGGGCACCCCCTTTGCACATCAGGCAATCTCTACCCCCCAGGACCGCAGCCTTCAGGCTGCGGCG
>JACQUN010000195.1 GCA_016210285.1 Chloroflexota bacterium | reverse complement strand
GAGTGGGGGCCTACTCCGCGGCCATGTTCCACCTGTTCAACCACGCCTTCTTCAAGTGCCTCCTCTTTCTGGGGGCAGGAAGCGCCAACCACGCCTCCGGGACCTTTGACATGCGCTACATGGGTGGCCTCCGCAAGCACCAGCCCTGGACCTACGCCACCTTCCTGGTTGCAGCCCTGAGCCTGGCGGGCATCTTCCCCCTGGCTGGCTTCTGGAGCAAGGACGAGGTCCTGGCCGCTGCCCTGGTGAAGGGCACCCCAGTAGGTCTCCTGGTGTTCATCCTGGCCCTGTCTGCCGTGTTCATGACCGCCTTCTACATCTTCCGGGTGCTGTTCCTCACCTGGCACGGCGAGTTCCGCGGCGGCGCCGAAGCCGAGGCCCGCGATGCTGCGGAGGCTCACCCTGCTGCCCCAGCATCCCACGCCAGCCCACCTTCGCAGAGGGGTGTCCCAGGCCACGGAGGGCATGGTGCAGTGCGCCTGGCAGAATCACCAGCGGTCATGGTGATCCCTATGGTGGTGCTGGGGCTCCTGGCTGTGGCCTCAGGGGCGCTGGCCAATCCGCCTACGGCGCTGGCGTCCATCCCTGCCCACTGGTTTGGCAGCTTCGTGGTGCCGCCAGAGGCTGCGGAGGAAGGCCCCCGCTTCACGCTTTGGCTGGCCGTTCTCTCCACCCTGATCGCTCTGGCGGGCATCGGGTTGGCCTACCTGGTGTATGCCGCCCGCCGGGTCCGGCCTGAGGCGGTGACGGTGCGGCCCCTCTACCAGATGATCTCCCGGAAGTACTTCATGGATGACCTGTACGAAGGGATGCTCACCGGCAGGCTGTTCTACGGGGCTGCTTGCGGCGTCCTTGACTGGTTTGACCGGAGTGTCGTGGACGGGGTGGCAGACACGGTGGGCTGGTTCGGGCAGAATGTGGGACGGGGGCTGGCCCGCCTCCAGACGGGCCAGCTCCAGGCCTACGGGGCCGCCATCACCATAGGGGTCGCCGCTATCGTCATCGCGTACCTTCTCTGGGGGTAAGGGATGCTCAGCGCAACCGTGTTCCTTCCTCTGGCCGGGGCCCTGGTCATCGCCGCCTTCCTGCGGGGGACCCGGGCGGTCAGGCTCTTCGCCGTGGCGGTGGGGGTTGCCGATTTCATCCTCTCCATCATCGTCTTCGCCAGCTACGACCGGTCGGTGGGGGGGTTCCTCCTCACCGAGCGCTACAACTGGGTCCCGCCCCTTGACATCCACTACCACCTGGCAGTGGATGGGCTCAGCGCCCCCCTCGTTATGTTGACTGGACTGCTGGGCCTCTGCGCTATCTTCGCCTCCTGGAGCATTGAGAGCCGGGTCAAGGAGTACTTTGTCTGGCTTCTGACCCTGCAGACCGCTGTCATGGGGGTGTTCGCTGCCCTGGACTTCGTGCTCTTCTTCGTTTTCTGGGAGATGGAGCTCATCCCAATGTACATGCTGATCTCCATCTGGGGCAGCGGCCGCAAAGAGTACTCCGCCATGAAGTTCCTCATCTTCACCCTTGCAGGCAGCGCCTTCATGCTGGTTGCCCTGCTGGTGCTGCGCTTCTCCGTCGGCACCTTCGACATGACCCAGCTCCTCCAGACTGACCTGAACAACCTTCTTCTCCCGGCCAGGGTGGTCTTCGCCTTCTTCTTCCTGGCCTTCGCCGTGAAGCTGCCCACCTGGCCCCTGCACACCTGGCTCCCTGACGCCCACACCGACGCACCCACGGCAGTGAGCGTGATGCTGGCTGGCGTGCTCCTGAAGATGGGCGGCTACGGCCTCATCCGCATCAACGTGGGAATGTTCCCGGAGATTGCCCAGGGCGCTGCCCTGAGCTTTGCTATTCTGGCAGTGGTCAGCATCCTGTACGGGGCGATGGTGACCCTGCGTCAGACCGACCTGAAGCGGCTCATCGCCTACAGCAGCGTCAGCCACATGGGGTATGTGCTCCTGGGCGTCGCCTCCGTGGGCGCCGCGACGCCATCACTCCTATCGCCAGTCGGTCTCACCGGGGCATCCATGCAGATGTTCACCCACGGGACGATTACCGGGCTCCTCTTTGTTCTGGTGGGCCTGGTGTACGACAGGGCCCACACCCGCCACATCCCTGACCTGGGCGGCCTGGCGACCCGCATGCCCTTCATCGCCACGATGTTCGTGGTGGCCGGGCTGGCCTCCCTGGGGCTCCCCTCTCTGAGCGGCTTCGTCGCGGAGGTGCTGGTGTTCCTCGGGACCTTCCCGGTGTGGGGCGTGGCAACGGCGCTGGGGGTCCTGGGCATCGTCGTGACGGCAGGGTACATCCTCTGGATGCTGGAGCGCTCCCTCTTTGGACCGGTCAAGGCCCGGTGGGAGCATATCCGAGATGCGTCACCTGTGGAGGCGGTTGCCCCCGTCCTGCTGGTGGTTGCCATCGTCGTGGTGGGGGTGTACCCCGCGGTGCTGACCGATGTCTTCAGTGTAGGTGTCAACGAGATTCTGGCAAGGTTTACCTCATGACGGCTTCCATCTGCTGCGTATGGCAGCCCGGAGTTCCCCTGACGGTAGCCAGGCATTGTCACCCTGAGGAGCGAAGCGACGGAAGGTCTGGGGTCGGGACCCCATCCCAGGCTCTTCGCCTGCGGCTCAGAGAGACCTTGAGGATGGATGTCAAACGGGGCTCGGAGCAGCCATGACTCTCCACGACGTATACCTCCTCGCCCCCGAGCTGAGCCTGGCGGCCCTGGGTGCTCTGGTGGTGCTCCTGGACCTGGTGCTGGAGCGCAAGGGCATCCTGGCGGCCGTGTCGGTTGTGGGCCTGGCGGTGCCGCTGGGGTTCAGCCTCGCCCTGTGGGGTGCCGTCAGCGCCGAGCCTTCTGGGCAGCTCACGGGCATCTTCGGCACCCTGGCCGTGGACAAGTTCGCCCTCTTCTTCAAGTTCCTCTTCCTGGCCTGCGCCGCCCTGGTGATCATGGCGTCGGCTGACTATGCAGCCAAGTTCCGGCACTTCCAGGGCGAGTACTACGCCCTCATCCTCTTCTCCGCCGTGGGCATGATGCTCCTGGCGGCGGCGACCGAGCTCATCTCCCTCTACATCGCCCTGGAGCTGACGGCGCTACCCCTGGCCGCCCTGGCCGCTTTTCTTCGAGACTCCCGCTCCACGGAGGCGGGGATCAAGTTCCTGCTCCTGAGTGCCCTGAGCTCTGCGGTGCTCCTGTACGGCATGGCCCTGACCTTCGGGTTCACCGGGAGCACCAGGCTCGACCAGATCGGCCAGGTGCTTGCCAGCGGTGGGCTGGATGCTGGCCTTCCCTTCGGGAGCTACGCCCTGCTCCTGGGCATCACCATGATGGTGGCGGGTTTCGGGTTCAAGATCGCCTCTGTGCCCTTCCAGATGTGGGTCCCTGACGTGTATGAGGGCGCCCCCACACCCATCACCGCCTATCTCTCCGTGGCCAGCAAGGCAGCCGGTTTCGCTGCCCTGCTTCGGGTGTTCTACGTGGCGCTGGGAAGTCTGGATGTGGACTGGGGGCTCCTGTTCGCCGGCTTGAGCGTGGCGTCCATGACCGTGGGGAACCTGGTGGCCATCGCCCAGAGCAACATCAAGCGGATGCTGGCCTACAGCACCATTGCCCATGCGGGGTACATGTTGGTGGGCCTGGCAGCGGTTGCGTCCCGAGCACCCGGCGGCGAAACCCTGGGGCCAGGTGGCCTCCTGTTCTACCTGGGTGCGTACACGCTGACGAACCTGGCCGCCTTCTTCGCCGTCATCGCCATCAGCAATCGCATTGGCAGCGAGGCGATTGACAGCTTTGCTGGCATGGGGCGCAGGGCCCCCTGGGTGGCGTTGGCCCTGGCCTTCAGCATGGTGTCCCTCATCGGCGTGCCGCCCACCGCGGGGTTCATGGCCAAGCTGTTCATCTTCAGCGCCGCCGTCAATAGCAACCTGGCGTGGCTGGCCATCGTCGGGGTCATCAACAGCGTCGTATCCGCCTACTACTACCTGCGAGTCATCCGGGTGATGTACCTCGCCCCTGCTCCTTCAGAAGAGGGTGTCCCTACCTCTGGCGCACTGAGGGCCGCACTGGCCATCACCGGTGCAGGCGTGGTCTTCTTCGGGATTCTCCCGCTGCCCCTTCTCCGTCTGGCACAGGTTGCCGTCCGAGCTATCCTGGGCTAGGCAAGCCTGGGAGGGTCAGGGCGGGTGCCACCAGGCCAAGTAGTGGAAGGGACCGGGTAGGTATGCTATCCTCGTTGCGGTCCGCCCGCCGGGGCGCAGGCCAGGATACCTCAGCAGGACGGTTCAGATGCCACAGCGAGACCTCATCGGCATCGTCTACAACCCCAGGGCTGCGGAAGGGAAAGGCCTGGCGGAGCGCCTGGCTGACAAGCTGGGTCGGGCGCGGACCTGGGTTTGCTCGGCTCTGGAGGTCGAGCGCCACGCTGAGCGGATGCAGCAGAGCTCCCTGGTGGTGACGTTTGGTGGCGACGGCACCATTCTCCGGACCATGCACGTGGCGGCACCTGCCGACGTGCCTCTGCTCGGCGTGAACCTGGGTCGGGTGGGCTTCATGACGGAGCTGCGCGCCGATGAAGCCCTTGAGCGCATTGACTACTACCTCCAGGGGAAGGCCGTCGTTGAGGAGCGGACGATGCTCCAGGCTCAGGTCATCCCCCAGGGCACTGCAACGAGCGAGGGGAGCCATCCCTCCTTTCAGGGGCTCAACGATGTTGTCGTGGGTCGCGGGGCCATCTCCCGCCTCATCTTCGTGGACACCCGTATCAACGGGGTGCCCTTGACCACCTACGCTGCCGACGCCCTCATCGTCGCCACGGCCACGGGAAGCACAGGCTACGCCCTCGCAGCGGGAGGGCCCATCCTCCACCCCAGCGACGCCGCGTTCATCTTGCAGCCCGTCGCCGCCCACCTGGGGCTGAGCACCGCCCTGGTGCTTCCCTCCACATCGGTGGTGGAGCTGGCGGTGCGCAGCGACAGCGAGGTTATGTTGAGTGTGGACGGTGTCGTAGACTTGCCGCTCGCGCCGGGCAATCTGGTGCGCATCCAACAAAGCAGCCAGGTGGCACGTTTCCTGCGGGCAGATCCCTCCCGCTACTTCTATGCTACTCTCCTGCCGCGACTGGGCCTGTCGCCCAAAGGCAGTCCGCCACGCCACCCGGAAGGGGGCTAGAGGAGGAAAGATGGGGGAGGAGCGCACCGTCAGCAGCCAGCGTATCTACCAGGGCCGAGTGCTCTCCCTGCGGGTGGACACCGTGGCCCTGCAGAAGCAGGGTGCCACGGTCCAGGCCAAGCGAGAAGTCTTGGAGCACGGAGCGTCGGTCGCGGTGGTGCCCGTGGATGCTCAGGGGCGTGTCATCCTGGTCCAGCAGTACCGCAAGGCCCCAGAGCAGGTCCTCCTGGAGGTGCCCGCGGGCGGCCTGGAACCCGGGGAGGAACCGGATGCGGCCGCACTGCGAGAGCTCCAGGAGGAGACGGGGCTGACGGCCAGGCGGGTGACCCGCATGGGAGGCTTCTGGATCGCCCCCGGCTGGTGCACCGAGTACATGCACACCTACCTTGCCACCGGCCTGAAACCCGGGGCGTTGGAGCAGGAGGAGGACGAGGACATCCAGACCGTAGTGGTTCCTTTGCAGGGGGTTGAGCACCTCATCAAAAGTGGGGAGACACAGGATGCCAAGTCCATCGCTGCCCTCCTCATGGCGCTCCACCTCTACCCAGAGCTTCTAAAGCCAGACAACCCAGGAGAGGGAACGGCCCAGTGAAACCGCTTCACTCAGACGACGCATCCTGCGTCGGCTCCCCGCTTCCCTTGGCTGAACCTGAGAGGGAAACCAGGACTGGCTCACACCTCACCCCCCAACAAAGGAGGTCTTGTCCGATATGTCCTGACCCAGTACACCGTGTTGTTTTCAGCAGGGTGGCCTGCTATAGTG
>JACQUN010000193.1 GCA_016210285.1 Chloroflexota bacterium | reverse complement strand
TCCAAGTCGGACCTGGTGGCCAAGCTCCTGGCTTTCGTTGAGAAGTTCAACAGGGAAGGCAAGCGGTTTCATTGGACCAAAACCCCAGAGTCGATATTAATGTCACTAAAACGCCTGTCGGGACACTAGTGGCCTGAGTCAGAAGAAACATATATATTCCTAGCCGCCCTTCGACAAGCTTAGGGCGAGCGGATTAGGGTTCTCCGCTCGTGGTGAGCTTGTCGAACCATGAACGGGGCCGCCCAACAGTTGCTGCATTTATTCAACGGTCTTACCACTCACCACACTAGTTGTGCCAAGGTTCTTGATCCGGGCCACATCATTCTAATCCACATGTTAGTCACCTCGTAACACCACTTCCCAGCGTTTGTTACAGAGCTCATTTCGATCGCCCAAGCTCAGGCTGCCTCCGACTGTGAGCTTGGATTAAGCGTTCGTCAACATTCAGGCACCAGTACCCCCGGCGCATCCGATTGACAGGATGACAGGCCCATGCTATACCATAGCGAGGTGTATCGAAGACGCCGTCGTTGCCAGAGGGGCAGACGACAGCTACGGCACGTCAGAGACACCAGGACAGAGGGAGATGGAACGCCAGGGGCGGGGGTGCCAGGCTGCCACTCCCGGGCTCGGCGGAAAGGAGGCTTCACCGGCGAAGTACGCGGGAGTCGGGTCGGACGGGGGCAGCGGTACCCAGGGAGCCTAAATTGAGGAGGATGCTGTGAAGAGGACCACGCAACTGCAAGAGCTTTATCACCGGGGCAAGATCTTCACCATCGCAGGCGGCGCCTGTGCTCTCCATGCAAAGATCGCCGAGATGGCGGGCTACGAGTGCGCCTACATGTCCGGCGGGACCACCTCGGCCATGATCCTGGGCATCGCGGATGCGGGCCTCATCACCATGAGCGAGATGGTGGAGAATGCAGGCCGCATGGCGGACGTCATCAGTATTCCCTTAATCTCCGACTCGGACCAGGGGTTCGGCAACGCCATCAATGTGCGCCGTACTGTGCAGGCCTTCATCCGGGCGGGAGTGGCGGGCATCCACATTGAGGACCAGCCCATGCCCAAGCGCTGCGGGTTTGTCAAAGGCAAAGAAGTCATCCCCTTGGAGGAGGCAGTCGGGAAGTACAGGGCGGCAGTGGATGCCAAGATGGAGCTGGACCCGGACTTTGTGGTCATCGCCCGCTGCGACGCGCGAGGCGCGGCAGGCGGCTCCCTGGAGGATACGATCCTCCGCCTCAAGGCCTATAAGCAGGCGGGCGTGGATGTGCTCTACGCCGAGGCCCTGACCTCCCGCGAGGAGGTTGCGGCAGTGCGCGCCTCGGTGGAAGGGCCCTTCATGGGCACCCTCGGCTTCCTCAACCCTCCGCCCTCTCTGGAAGAGCTGCAAAAGCTGGGCTATGCCGCAGCCTTCTACCCCGGGCTCATTGGGCTTCCCTCCATCGAGGCCGCCTGGGAATACGCCCATGACTTCCGAGCCAGGGGGCTCGAGGCCCAGCGGGAGTATGAGCAGAGGCCGCGCAAATACCCCATGCCGCACATCTTCGACCTGGTGGGCTTCCCTCAGGTAGCAGAGTGGGAGGCGAAGTACCTGCCAGCGGAGACGCTGAAGAAGTACGAGAGCTCCATTGGCGGCTACGACCCGCGTGCCTCAGCCAAGGGCAGATCCCAAGGCTCTCGCACCTGGGTGCGGTAGCTCCTGAAGCGCCTCGGAGGCAATGCGCCCCTGTATGTCGAAGGGCGATAAGGGCGGGGGTGCGCCTTCGCGAAGGCGCACCCCCGGGGCGTCGCTGGCTGGAGCACGTTGTCGTGACGGCTTCTGAAACCTGTGGCGTGTGCTTCGCTGCGGGAGATATGGGGCCTTTCCCTCAGGTGGAGGGACTGTAGCGGGAGGGTGCTATGCTTGACCTCGTCATCAAGGGCGGACAGGTGGTTACGCCAGAGCGTGTCGCCGAGCTGGAGATAGGCGTCCAGGGCGGAAAGATCGTGGTGGTGGCGCAGCCTGGCGCCATTCCCGTGGAGGCCCGCCGCACCCTTGACGCCAGTGGGAAGATCGTCACTCCTGGTGGCATCGAGCCGCACGCCCATATCTTTGGCCCTGTTCCGAGGAACTGGGCCGGGCAGGACGGCGTCATGACGCAGAGCCCCGATGCGGCCACCCGCGCCGCAGCCTTTGGGGGCACCACCACGGTGTTGGACTTCGCCCTTGCTGGTCATGGTGTGGAGCCGCTGGCCGCCGTGGAGGGCCGCAGGGCGCAGTTCCGTGGCCATGCCTACATTGACTACTCCTTCCACTGCACCCTTCGCGGCGCCGTCCCGGACACCACCGTCGCCCAGATCAAGGATGCCATCGCCTCGGGCATCGTCTCCTTCAAGGTGTTCACCACCTTCGCCCGGCGGGAACCCCCCTTGAAGGTGGAGGACGGCCACCTGTGGGCCATCATGGCCGAGGTGGCCAGGCACGGCGGCATCATGGCCGTCCACGCTGAGGACGATGAGATCGTCACCTATATGGAGGAGAAGCTGAAGCGGGAAGGCAGGGACCAGTGGCACAACATCCACCTAGTCCACAACAACCTGTCGGAAGACGTCTCCTTCCGCAAGGTCCTGCGCATTGCCGGGGCCACCGGCGCCGGGGTCTATTTTGTCCATGTCACTGCCAAGGAAGGGGTCGCTGCTATCGCTGAGGCCCGTGCGGAAGGTAGGCCTGTTTACGGGGAGGCCCTGCACCATTACCTCTGCTTCACGTCTGAGGACTACAAGAAGCCCGACGGCGGCAAGTACCACACCTATCCGGCCCTGAAGTTCCCCGAGGACCGTGATGCGATGTGGGACGGCCTCGTGAAAGGGAACATGTCCACAGTGGCCACGGACGAGTACACCACGTCCTATGCAGTGAAGACCTGGGGGAAGACGGTGGACACGGTGTGCGGTGGGCATGCGGGGTTGGAGACGCGGGCCATCGTCGCCTTCTCGGAGGGGTACTCCAAGGGGCGCTTCAGCCTCCAGCGGTTTGTGGAGGTGACCTCCTCGAACGCAGCCAAGATCCTGGGGCTGTACCCGCAGAAGGGGGCCATTGCGGTGGGGAGCGATGCGGACATTGCGCTGTGGGACCCCGGGGCCAGGAAGAGGATAGCCCTCGCTGACCTGCACCATGACTCGGACTACAGCATCTGGGAGGGGTGGGAGGTGCAGGGATGGCCGGTGGTGACCATCCTTCGGGGGAAGGTGATCGTGGAGAACGGGGAGCTTCTGGGGAGCCCCAGCGATGGGCAGTGGCTGAAGCGCAAGGTGGCGTCAGAGGTGCTGGCGCGCCCGGCGTGCTGACGCGGTGAGTTGCCTGGAAGCATGGGACGTTTGAGCAGTGGGAGGTAACAGGTGAGCGAGAAGTTGATCGGCGTGGCGGCCATGGGAGGCCCCAGCAGCGCAGTCCTGGCCCGGGTCCAGGAGTTCGAGCGGCTGGGCATCCCGGTGGCCTGGCTGACCACGGGCGGCGCGGGCCTGGATGGACTGACACTTTTTGCCGCTGCCGCCGTGCGCACGCAACGCATCAAGCTAGGAACCTGCATTACCCCCACATGGCCGCGCCATCCTATTGCCGCGGTACAGCAGGTTCAGGTGGTGGCACAGCTTGCGCCGGGCCGCTTCCGCTTTGGCATTGGCCCCAGCCACAAGGGCACCATGGAGGAGGTCTTCGGTTTCAAGTTCGAGGCGCCCCTCACCAACCTGAGGGAGTATCTGCACATTGTGACGACCCTCCTCAGGGAAGGGAAGGTGGACTTTGATGGTCGCCACTACCATGCTCACACCACCATCGCTACCCCCATCACCGATGTCCCCGTGATGGCTTCAGCCCTGCGGCGGGCCTCCTTCGAGTTCTGCGGCGCCGAGTCGGACGGCGCCATCAGTTGGGTGTGTCCCGCCACGTATCTCCGGGATGTTGCTCTCCCCGCCATGAAGGAGGGAGCCGCGAAGGCAGGCCGTCCTGTCCCGCCGCTCGTTGCTCATACCCCCGTGTGTGTTCACGACAACCCCGCCGAGGTGCGGGCGGCAGCCAGGGAGCAACTGGGCAACTACCCGCGGTCACCCTTCTACGCCAGCATGTTCGCCGACGCAGGACACCCCGAGGCGAGCCAGGGGACATGGAGCGACGCCATGGTGGACGCTGTCGTCGTATCGGGAAACGAGACGCAGGTGGCCGAGGGACTCCGCCAGCGCTTCACCTGGGGCGCTTCGGAGATCATTGCGCACCTCCTGACTGCGGGGCCGGACAGGGAGCGCTCGTTGCAGCGGACGCTCAGGGTCGTGGCGGAGGTGGCGAAATCCGTGTAGGAACCCCCAACGGCCAGCCGGTGGGCAGGTTCTTGAACGCGCGAGATGACGGCTAACGGGTGCCCGCCCCGAGGGCTCCTCCTCTGGCTGTGCCCCCTTTTTGTGGGCCTGGTGGTTGCCGCTGCGTGTGCCCAGCCCGGTGGGTCTGCAAAAGCTGTGCGGCCTCCCAGCCTTGACCTCTCCCCACAGCCCTCTGCCAATCCCACGGCCAGGCTGCCGGCGGAGACACCTACCCCGCGGCGCCGTTTCTTTGTGCCTACATCCACTCCTTCCCCAGCGCCGTCGCCAACGCCTCCGAATACCGCCACGCTTCCTGCCAGCGTGCCACCTGCGTCAGCCTCAACGCCAACCCCTCCCTCTCCCCCGACTCCCCCGGCTGTACCGGCGCCCACGGCCAGGCCG
>JACQUN010000196.1 GCA_016210285.1 Chloroflexota bacterium | reverse complement strand
GGCTCCTTCTCCGGAGCAGGGTGCTGAAAGGCCCTTCCCCTGCCCTCTGCCAGGGCCCGCGCGATAGCCAGAGCCGTCCCGGAGGGGGCGTCGATCTTGGTCTCATGATGCGCTTCGATGATGTCAGCGTAGTCGAAGAAACGCCCCACCGTGCGGGCCAGCTGGATCAGGAGCACGGCTCCCAGGGCGAAGTTAGGGGCCACAAAGGCGCCAACGCTATGCTCACGGGCCAGGGCATCCAGCTCCTTCAGGTGGGCGTCGGTAAGCCCTGTGGTCCCCACGACCATGTGGACACGGCGGGGGAGCGACATGCGCGCCGCCTGAAGAGCAGCATCCGCCACGCTGAAATCCACCACCACCTGGGGACGGACAGAGTCCAGCAGCTTCCCCAGGTCTCGGCTGACCGGAATGACTCCTGAGCCATCGGGGAGGGGGAGAGAATCACCCTGAGCTTTGATGTCAGCCCCCCCGACGGCCATGAGGCCAGGGTCCTTGCTCACCGCCGCCAGCACCTCTCGGCCCATTCTCCCCATGATCCCATGAACAACAACGCGAAGAGTATCAGGCACGGCCACCTCCTCCTCTCAGCATGTGGGTGAGGGCAAACACACAGGGCCGTCCAGGCCCCCTGCGGGGCTCCGACACGGCCCTGGCTCGTCCCTGGTCATGTTGGTGCCAAGCTCGGCGCAGGGAACATCTCTCAACACACTACGGGTCCTTCTCTCCTGGGCCAGTCGGCCTCTCCCAGGGACGGTCCCCCGGCGGGCGGTTCCTGGGCGCAAACCCTGGCCTGGGCCCCTGAGGCCCGGGGCCGGGGCTGCGGTCCCCTCGCGGCGGGGGAGAGCCCTCGGGACGCGGCCCCAGATACGGGGGTCCTCCGCCAGGTCGCATGGGTGGGCGCGGCCCACCAGGGCCAAATCCCGGGCGAGGGCCCATACCAGGCCGCGGCCTGCCTGGGCCCTCCCTGGCCTGCCGGGCAGCCGCCGAATCCAGGCCCTCGGACACCGCCCTGCGGGACAGGTTGATGCGCCCCATGCGGTCAATCTCGGTCACCATGACGGTGATCTCGTCCCCTGTCTTGACCTCGTCTTCCGCCCGTTCCAGGCGACGCTCCGACAGCTCACCGAGCCGGACAAGCCCCTCCTTCCCCGGAAGGATCTGGACGAAGGCGCCGAAGGTGGTGATGCGGGTGACCTTTCCAGTGTAGATAGCGCCTATCTCCACGTCCTGGGTAAGGGCTTCCACCATCTCCCGGGCCCGCTGCAATGCGGCCTCGTTGGGGGAGCCGATGAGAACCGTCCCATCGTCCTCCACGTCAATAGTGGCCTTCGTCTCCTCGATGATGGAGCGGATGGTCTTGCCGCCCGGCCCGATGACCGCGCCGATCTTGTCCACTGGAATGGTAAGGCGCAGCACCCGCGGGGCGTAGGGGCTGAGGGTGGGTCGCACCTCGGGGATGGTCTCGTGCATCTTCTGGAGCACCACCAATCGGGCCTCCCGCGCCTGGGCAAGGGCCTCCTCCATGATGGCCAGGGAGATGCCTTTGACCTTGATGTCCATCTGGAGGGCGGTAACCCCTTCTCTGGTGCCCGCCACCTTGAAATCCATGTCGCCCATGTGGTCCTCAAGTCCCTGGATGTCCGTCAGCACACGGAAGCGGCTGCCCTCCCCCTTGATGAGCCCCATGGCAATGCCGGCCACAGGGGCCTTGATAGGCACCCCAGCATCCATCAGGGCAAGGGCGCTGGCGCAGACACTGGCCATGGAGGTGCTGCCGTTGGAGCTGAGCACCTCCGAGACAAGCCGGATGGTATAGGGGAACTCCTCCACGCCGGGAATAGCCGGCTCCAGGGCCCGCTCTGCCAGGGCGCCGTGGCCGATCTCCCGCCTCCCCGGGGAGCCGATGCGCCGCACCTCCCCGGTGGAGTAGGGAGGGAAGTTGTAGTGATGGAGGAACCGCTTGGTGTCTTCAGGACTCAGGGTATCCAGCCTTTGCTCCTCACCCAGGGAGCCCAGGGTCGCGATGGCGAGAACCTGAGTCTGGCCCCGCCGGAAGAGACCGGAGCCATGCGTCCGGGGGAGCACCGAGACCTCGCAACTGATGGGGCGCAGATCCCTGGGGCCTCGACCATCCGGACGGATCCCCTCCTCGAGGATACGACCCCGAAGCTCCTCGCGCGTAAGATGCTGGAACACTGCCACCAGGGCCTCCTGCGGGTGCCGCTCCCCCAGCCTGGCGACCACCTCCTGCTGGAGAGCGTCCAGTTGGCTGTCTCGCTCCCCCTTCTCCCCGACGGTGAACATAGCGGGACGCAGGCGGCCCACCAGCACGTCAGCCACGGCCCGTTCTACCGAGGGGTCAAGGGCCTGGGGTGGCGTGAAGGCGAGCTTCGGCCTGCCTGCGTCACGAGCAAGCGCTTCGATGAGGGCGATAATCTCCTGGTTTACCTCCTGACCCCGCTGCACGGCCTGGAGCAGCAGGCCCTCAGGGACCTCCCGGGCCTGGGCTTCCACCATCACCACGGCGTCGCGCGAGCCCGCTACTATCAGGTCGAGCCCGCTTTCCTGAAGCTGGCTAAAGGTGGGGTTGACCACCAGCTCGCCATTTGCGTAGCCAACTCTGCAACCCGCGATGGGCCCTTCAAAGGGGACATCCGAAAGGGACAGAGCCGCAGACGCCCCGATGAGTGCCAAGATGTCCGGGGGGTTCTCCTGATCCACGGAGAGGACGGTAGCCACCACCTGGACTTCATTTCGGAAACCCTTGGGGAACAGGGGGCGGATCGAGCGGTCGCTCAGGCGCGCCGCCAGGGTGGCCTCCTGCGTGGGCCTCCCCTCCCGCCTGAAGAAACTGCCAGGGATCTTGCCCGCGGCGTAGAGGCGCTCTTCGTAGTCCACGGTCAGGGGAAGGAAATCCATGCCGCCCTCCCGCGGCCCAGCCATGCACGCCGTCACCAGGAGCACCGTATCGCCGTAGCGGAGCAGGACGGCGCCACCGGCCTGGCTTGCCAGCTCCCCGGCCTGAATAGAAAGGAGACGACCAGCAATCTCTCGTTGAATCTGGTGAGCCATAGGGGAAACGACCTCCTCCAATTACCCCAGGCAAAACACGAGTAGCACCTGGCCTTCAGGTGCTACTTGCGGAGGCCCAGCCGGGGCAGGAGCGCCCGGTATCGGGGCGCATCCTCCCGACTCAGGTAGGCAAGCAGGCGCCGCCGTTGCCCGACGAGCATCAGCAAGCCACGCCGCGAGTGATGGTCCTTGTGGTGGAACTTAAGGTGGGCCGTAAGGTGGCTGATGCGTGCGGTGAGAAGAGCGATCTGAACCTCGCTGGAGCCCGTGTCACTGGGGTGGAGCCTGTTCTCGCCAATAATGCGTACTTTGTCGGCCTTGTCCAACGTTCTCTCTGCCTCTCTACCTCGTATTGTCTCAGGCATTATAGCACAGAGGGCTGCTCAGGGAAAGAAACGCCCCTTCCCTCAGGCCACATCGGGAACAACCCCGCAGGATGGGGAAGACACCTCGCCAACCCCAGGGGCTGTCGGCCCCGCCAACCCAAACACCTAGCCAGCGGCGCACGCCGGCCACCCTTGGCCACGGCATCCCGCCAGCGCCTACACGGCCACGCCGTACCCGCGCTTCCTCACCGAGAGACTCACGAAGGTCTCCGTCCGCCGCACGCCGGCAATGGGTCCCACCTTGCTCTTGAGGAAATTCCCCAGATCGTCAGAGGACGCCAGGGTCACCCACAGGAAAACATCAAAGGCGCCAGTCGTCACGGCGACCCACTGGGCTTCCTTCAAGTCCATCAGGCGATTGGCGACCGCGTCAATCTTGTCCGGATCCACCTGGATGCCTACCAACGCCTCGGTCCGGTAACCTAGCCGCTCCGGGTCCGGGATGGCCACCACCTTGATGACGCCGTCCTGGACAAGGCGCTTGAGACGGCGGCGGACGGTGCCCTCGCTGACCTCCACCTCCCTGGCGATGCGGGCGTTGGAGGCACGCCCGTTGGTTTGCAAAATGGCAACGATCTTCCGGTCTAGTTCATCCATAGCACCGCCTTTTCTTCCCAAACTACCGTCTAGTATCATAGTGCGCCTGACGAATTCTGTCAATAGGGCCGAGCGAGGGGAGCATCGGCGCTTCACACCCCAGGGTTCTCCTAGTACTATCCTCCCCATAGCAGGGGGACCGAGGGTCTTGGCGGCGCGGGAGCGCCCACGAGGGGGATCGCGCCCTCCCTCCCAGGTTGCACTGCGCACGGAGTGGCCAGGCGCCCCGGTGGGCGGGAGACGGGGAGTCCCCCCTTGCAGGACGCACCTGCAGGGCGCTGGCACCACGCCTCCGGGGCTTCACAGCCTTGCCTTACCCCAGAGGGTCTCACGGTGGCGCTAGCGTGGTGTCCCCGAAAAACGCTGGCAAATGTCATTCTTCGTCCCGACGGGTCGGGACTCAGCATCTGGGGCGGTGGCCCCCACCCCACCAGATGCTTCACTTCGTTCAGCATG
>JACQUN010000200.1 GCA_016210285.1 Chloroflexota bacterium | reverse complement strand
GCTCAAAGCCCGTGCGAACGCCCTCTGGCTCAAGGCCCCTCCAGAGCCCTGCGCAAGTGCCCATTCCCCCGTGGCCAGGGTACCACGTATAATACCTTCGTAGTGGTCGCTCTCCTGTGGAGGTCGTGCCCCTGTTCCGCGTCCTCACCGCCGGCGAGTCCCACGGCAAGGGACGCAGCGTTATCGTGGAGGGGGTGCCCGCCGGGCTTCCCCTGGGCGAGGCGTACATACGGGCGCAACTGGCCCGCCGCCAGCTCGGCTACGGCCGCGGCGGGCGCATGCAGATTGAGCAGGACTTCGCGGAGCTCCTGTCCGGCGTGCGGCATGGAAAGACCCTGGGCTCACCCATCGCCATGTTCATCCGCAACAAGGACTGGGAGAACTGGAAAGAGGTCATGGCGGTTGAGCCGTCAGAGAACCCTGGGAAGCCGGTCACCCGCCTGCGCCCCGGCCATGCCGACCTGGCCGGCGCCATGAAGTACCTCCAGTCCGACGTGCGCACCATTCTGGAGCGGGCCTCGGCCCGGGAGACGGCAGCGCGAGTGGCCGCCGGAGCGGTGGCTCGCCGCCTCCTGGAAGAGTTCGGCATGGCCTTCCACTCCCACGTTCTCTGTATCGGCGGCGTGTGGGCGCAGCCGAAGGAGCCCGTCAACTGGGAAGCAGTCGAGTCCTCCCCCGTCCACTGCGCCGACCCGGAGGCGGAGCGGGGGATGATGGCCGCCATTGACGCGGCCAGGGAGGCCGGGGACACCGTCGGCGGCGTCGTGGAGGTCATCGCGGCCGGGGTGCCCATCGGCCTGGGGAGCCATGTCCAGTGGGACCGGAAGCTGGACGGGCGCGTGGCCCAGGCCCTCATGTCCATCCCCGCTGTGAAGGCCGTCTCGTTAGGCAACGGTTGGGAGCAGGCAAACCTCCGTGGCTCCCAGGTGCACGATGTCATCCTGCCTGTGGAGCAGCAGGGCAACGGGGACTCGCTCTCGCCATCCGGCCCGTGGAGGCGCCGCACCAACAATGCCGGCGGCACCGAGGGCGGCATAACCAACGGCATGCCCCTGGTGGGCCGCTTCGTGGTGAAGCCCATCTCCACCCTGGAGAAACCCCTGCCATCGGTGGACCTGCTCACCGGGGAGGCCGTCCAGGCCCACTACGAGCGCTCCGACGTCTGCCAGGTGCCTGCTGCTGGGGTCATCGGCGAGGCCATGGTGTCCATGGTGCTGGCGGACGCCTTGCTGGAGAAGCTCGGCGGCGACCACGTTGAGGAGATGCGCCGCAACTACCTGGGCTACCTGAAGACGCTGGGGCCGAGGGGGAGACGTGAGTAAGCTCCGCTACAGCGTGGTATCGCGATAGCACGCCGTTGATTAGCACACTTTCTAGAAACGGCGTAACCGTTCGTCTAACTCAGGAACGATGGGAACATATCACCCGTCGCCACCCAGAAATGCAGACCCAGGTTCAGAAAGTGCTTCAGACTGTTGGAGAACCAGACCAAATGCAGCAGGGGGACTTTGGAGAGCTTCTTGCTGTCCGTTTCTATTCTGAAACGCCTCTCACCGAGAAGTTCCTAGTGGTGGTCTATAAGGAGTTAACCCAGCGCGACGGCGTGATTCTGACCGCCTACTTTGCCCGGAGGCCCTTAGAGAGGAGGCAGGTGATATGGAAGCGATAAAGGTACTGGAAGGAAGGCTTCCGCTGAACTGGGAATATGACAAAGAAGCAGATGTGCTGTACATCTCTGTCGGGAACCCACGGCCAGCTTTGGGGATTGACATCGGGGAAGGTGTAGTTGTGCGCTATGATGAGCACCGACAGGAGGTGGTAGGTCTGACGATCGTGGGCTTGCGGGCCCGCATCATGGCTCATATGAGCGGCAATGAGTAGTAGGACACTTCCTCTCGCGAAGAATCCAGGTACAAGGGAGAGGCGTGAGCTAGGGAGGGGGCCATGGAAGCACACTTGCTGAAGGGTCTGTGGAGCGAGCAGATGAAACACGGAGGACCCATCCATTCCTGGGAGGAATGGGAGGAGTTGGTCCCGAAGGGGTACAATGTACTTATCAAGACAGCCGCAACAGAACGTGTCATCACCTATAGCGACCTTGGCAGGCAGATTGGCTTGCTCTGGTTTCCCGACAACGAATGGTGGCCTCGGAAGATTGGCTGGATATGTTGGGCATGCAGCGTATACGAGCACCGACGCGGCCGGCCCCTCATCTCCGCCTTGGTCGTGAACAGGGACACCAATAAGCCAGGAAGAGGGTTTTGGGGACTCCCGGGGATTCCGGATCATCTATATAGCGATGCCGCCCAATGGGACACAACACCTGAACAACTTGACTCAGAGCGAGATGCTTTCTGGGTAGGTGAATTGAAGCGTACATACCAGGTGTGGCAGCAGAGAACAGTGTGACCATGCCCCACCTCATCCTCACCGGCTTCGCGGGTACGGGTAAGACCGCCATCGGGCGGGAGGCGGCGCGGCTGCTCTCCTGCTTGTATTCATAACAGGGTCGAGGTAAGCGCCTTGGCAAATACACTCGGAGTAGTGACTCTTGGAACGAAGTCGTGACTGGATGTACCAGGCCCAGGGCGACCTGGAACATGCCAAGAGCGATATAGAGCGAGGGTTCTACGAATGGGCATGCTTTTCTGCCCAGCAAGGCGCCGAGAAGGCCGTCAAAGCCGTATTCCAGAAGCTCGGGGCTGAAGCCTGGGGGCACTCGGTCGCAGACCTGCTGAAGGAGCTGGGAAAGAGACATGCCGTTCCAGAAGAGCTGCTTCACGGAGCACTGGAGCTGGACAAGGCCTATATCCCAGCCAGGTATCCCAACGCCCATCCATCAGGCACGCCGCGCGAACGGTACATCCCAGAGGAGGCGAAGCGACTCGTTGAGCACGCCGAGCGGGTCATCACCTTCTGTGCGCGTCTTCTATCCCAAGCATGACACGTCAGCTGTCATTCGGGCTATCACTGGGGGAATCGCTGAACTGGAGCAGCGGATTCCACTACTCCTCGTTGTGCTCTTCGGTTCCTATGCGAAGGGCAACTACACCGTGAGCAGTGACGTGGACCTGCTGGTGGTCTACCGGGGAGCCCCACGGCCTGACGCCTTCGCCCTGGTGAAGCAGACCCTGGACGTTCCGCGCCTGGAACCTCACGTCTATGCCGAAGAGGAGTACCAGGTCCTCAAAGAGACCATTGACAGGATGGTGCAGGGGGGAATCCGGCTGTTCCCTCCCGACGAGGGACGCCGTGTCTAAGCTCATCCTCACCGGCTTCGCGGGAACGGGCAAGACCGCCATCGGGCGGGAGGCAGCGCGTCTCCTGGCCTGGGAGTTCGTGGACACGGATGACGAAATCACCCGGCGGGCGGGCAAGCCTGTTGAACGCGTCTTCGCCGAGGACGGGGAGCCAGCCTTCCGCCGCCTGGAGGCGCAGGTGCTCGCCGGGGCCTGCGCCCGCACAGCGTCCACCGTCATTGCCACCGGCGGCGGCGCGGTCGTGGACGACGGGAATCGGGCGCTGATGCTGCGCTCTGGCGTGGTGGTGTGCCTGGAGGCCCGGCCTGAGACCATCTACCAGCGCCTGTTTGATACCACGAGCGGTGGGCCCAATCCGATCCGGCCCCTCCTTGCCGACCCAGACCCGTTGGGTCGCATCCGCCAGCTCAAAGGGCAGCGGCAGCCTGCCTACGCCCTGGCCCACTGGACGGTCCATACCGATACCCTGACTGTGGGGGAGGCAGCTAGGGAGGTGGTGAGGGCGTGGGATGCCTTGCGAGGCCGCCTACGCCGTCCCACCTCATCCCCTGGCACAGAGGGGAGCCAACCAACGGAGGCTGGGGAGAGGACAACTGAAGTGAGCACAGAAGGCACGGGTCCCGCTCCGGCCGCCGTGGTGCACTCCTCGGTAGGGCCGTGCCCGATCTACGTCGGCTGGGGCCTCCTGGAGCAGCTCGGCGGGTTCTGCCAGCGGGCAGGGCTGGCCTCGGTGGCCTACTGCATCAGCGACGAGACGGTCTCCGCTCGCTACCAGCGGCGCGTCCAGATCTCCCTGGAAGACGCTGGTATCCCGATGCACAGCTTCATCATGCCGCCGGGGGAGCCCTCCAAGAGCCTGGAGGTGGCCGGGCAGGCCTATCGCTTCCTGGCCCACCGCCGCGCCGAGCGCGGGCACTTCATCGTGGCCCTGGGCGGCGGTGTGGTGGGCGACCTGGCGGGCTTCGTGGCTGCGACCTATAACCGGGGGATGCCCTTCATCCAGCTCCCAACCTCCCTGGCAGCCATGGTGGACGCCTCCATTGGCGGCAAGACGGCGGTGAACCTCCCCGCGGGCAAGAACCTGGTGGGGGCCTTCCACCAGCCCCGCTTCGTCCTCGCGGATGTGCGCACCCTGACGTCGCTGCCGCCGCGGGAGCTGGCCTCCGGCTGGGCGGAGGCCGTCAAGCACGGCCTCATCCTGGACGCCGACCTGTTGCGCGCCTTCGAGGCCCAGGCCGAGGCGCTCGGGCGCCTTGACCCGGAGGCCGTCGTCCCCGTCTTGCAGCGCAGCATCGCCATCAAGGCGCAGGTGGTGACCAAAGACGAGCGGGAGACCCTGGGCATCCGGACCCTGCTGAACTACGGGCACACCATCGGCCACGCCCTGGAAGCGGCCACCGAGTACGGCCAGCTCCTCCACGGCGAGGCGGTGGCCATAGGGATGACGGCTGCCGCTCACATCAGCCACCGCATGGGCCTGCTGGATGCGGAGGGGGTGGCGCGCCAGCAGCAGGTGCTGGAGCGCTTCCACCTGCCGCTCCGCTCCCCCCCCGTGAGGCTGGACGCAGTGCGGGCCGCCATGCAGGTGGATAAGAAGACCGCAGGGAAGACCATCCGCTGGGTGCTGCTGGAGGGCATCGGCAGGGCCGTGGCCCGCGACGACGTGCCATCCTCGCTGGTGGAGGAGGCGGTGCGGGAAGTGGCGCCCGGTGCCTGAGTGCCCCTGCCTCCCCTTGCAGCCGCCCGCGGGATTCAGCATACTCTACTCCTATCGAGCGATCCCTGGGCGAAGGCTGCACGCTCCAAGACCCAATCACCGCCGAAAGGAAGGATGCCCATGAAGTACACCCGACTGGGGCGCAGCGGACTCAAGGTCTCCCGCATCTGCCTGGGCACCAACATGTTGGGCGGCTACGTGGACGAGGAGGCCAGCATCCGCGTGGTGGACGCCTGCATGGAGCACGGAGTGAACTTTATTGATACCGCGGACAGCTACAACGCCGGCCGCTCCGAGGAGGTCCTGGGCAAGGCCATGAAAGGGCGGCGCAAGGAGATCATCCTGGCCACCAAGGTGTATAGCCCGCAGGGCCAGGGCATCAACGACCGCGGGGCCTCTCGCAAGCACATCATGGACGGGGTGGCCGCCAGCCTCCGACGCCTCCAGACCGACTACATTGACCTCTACCAGATCCACTTCTGGGACGCCGAGACGCCCCTGGAGGAGACCCTGCGCACCCTGGACGACCTGGTGCGGAGAGGGATGGTCCGCTACATCGGCTGCTCCAACTTCGCCGCCTGGCAGCTCTGCAAGGCCCTCTGGGTCTCTGACAAGCTGGGCCTGGAGCGGTTCGAGTCGGTCCAGCCCTCCTACAACTTCATGCACCGGGAGATTGAGCGGGAGCTGCTCCCCGCGTGCCTGGACCAGCAGGTGGGGGTGATCCCCTACCAGGTCCTC
Organism: Chloroflexota bacterium; assembly: GCA_016210285.1. Next base: position 5,196 of record JACQUN010000200.1, on the reverse strand, counting down.
ATGTCTGGCATGTTTGCTGGCCGCTACCGCGAGGGGGAGGCGCCACCCCCCGGCTCTCGCATGGCCGAGCGGCCCCAGTCCCGGGAGCGCAACTTCAGGAAGGAGATCTTCGGCGTGGCGGAGAAGCTGGGCGGGCTGGCCCAGCAGTCCGGCCACACCCCTGCCCAGTTGACCCTGGCCTGGGCGCTGGCCAACCCGGCTATCACCTCGGTCATCGCCGGAGCCAGCAAGCCGGAGCAGGTCGCGCAGAACGCCAAGGTTGCAGACATCACCCTCTCACCGGAGGAGGTGGCGGCGTGCAACGCGGTGTGAGGGGGCTTCATGCGATATGCTAGGCCAGTGGATTTGAATCGATGTCCACATCCGCATTGACTTTGACCGACTATAGCCAAGTCTTCCGGGGGGAGCATGACACAGACTAGAATCCAGCCTCCAAAGTGGGAGAGTGCGAAGTCCACGTTCATCCACAACATGCGCCTCCCCGTGCATGGTTGGTTTCGGTTTCCAGCCGGATTCTCGGCGGAATGGGCTGAGAGCGTCATAGAGAGTTGCAAGAGCACAGTTGATGGCCTAGCCTTTCTGGACCCGTTCGCGGGAGTAGGTACTTCTGTCCTTGCTGCTGAAAGCGCTGGTGTGCGGGCATATGGAGTGGAGGCTCAGCCTTTCATCCAACGCATAGCGGAGGCCAAGCTACTTTGGTATACGACCACCAACGATTTCCACGACATGGCTCAAGCCGTGGCCGACCGAGCGAAGACTGAACGGAGAATGGAGCCGTCCTACCCCGACCTAATACATGGGTGCTTCACCAAAGAGGCAATCCGTGACTTGGACAGCCTTCGGTGTGCATGGGACCACTTGAACGATGGTAGCCCAGCCGCCAAGCTCACCTGGCTCGCATTGGTGAGTATCCTGCGAGCGTGTTCCTTTGCGGGAACCGCACCCTGGCAATATGTCTTGCCAGCCAAGACCAAAGCCAAGGTTTTGGCTCCCTATGAGGCGTTCACCCTCCAGGTCCGGAGGATGCTGTCGGACATGACCCTCTGGCAAGGTTTCGAAGTCCGACACGAGGCCAACATCTTCCTTGATGATGCGCGATCATGTGGTTCCATCACTGACGGTTCTGTCGGCCTGGTGGTCACGTCGCCGCCCTACGCAAACAACTACGATTACGCTGATGCCACGAGGCTGGAGATGACTTTCCTTGGCGAGGTACACGGTTGGGGAGAGCTGCACGAGAGGGCCCGGAAACGGCTTATCCGGTCGTGTTCCCAACATGCCTCTATCGAGAAGCTGAGTCTCGACCCGCTCTTGGGTGCGCTACATGGAACCACCTTCATTGAGGAGATTTCAACCGCCTGCGAGAGGCTGGCCGAAGAACGGCTCAATCATGGCGGGAAGAAAGACTACCACCTTATGGTGGCGGCCTACTTTTTAGACATGAAAGAGGTATGGCGCACGCTGCGGCGTGTCTGCGCTGAAGGGAGCGAAGTTTGCTTTGTTGTGGGAGACTCGGCCCCCTACGGCATCCACATCCCTACAGACCGATGGCTGGGTGAACTCGCCTTCCAAGCTGGCTTCCGTTCGTACAGGTTCGAGAAGATACGTGACCGAAACGTGAAGTGGAAGAATCGCAAACACCGAGTCCCCCTTCACGAAGGTTTCTTGTGGGTACAGGGATAAGCGGTGGCTGTTTCACCGGCACATAGATTCGGCCAGATTATCGGTGACATGCTGGAAGGCGCTATCCTTCCCCTGCTGCTACAGCACGCTAAGAAGAACAAGCTCTACCTTGACCGCAAGGGCAAGAGACCTTGCCGACCAGGACTGAAGTGCACGTGGGTTGACAAGAACGGAAATAAGCACGGCTTGGACTTCGTGTTGGAGCGAGGAGGCACACCGTCCAAGCAAGGCACGCCCGTGGCCTTTATAGAGACCGCGTGGAGGCGATACACAAAGCACTCACGCGCCAAGGCGCAAGAGATTCAGGGAGCGATTGAGCCTCTGGCCGAAACCTACAGCCATTCGGGGCCATTCAAGGGTGCTGTCCTAGCTGGGGTGTTCACGGAAGGTGCGTTAAGCCAGTTGCGGTCTCTAGGATTTACCGTCGTGTACTTCCCTTACTCCTCAGTCATTGATGCGTTCAAGCAAGTCGGTATAGACGCCTTCTCCGATGAAGGTACACCTGATGCAATCTTCCAGCAGAAGGTGAATCAGTGGGACGCGCTGCCTGCCTCCAAAAAGAAAGCGGTAGCGGCTGCACTACTCAAGAGCAACGTTTCTGACGTAAACAAGTTCATGGCCTCGCTCACGGCGGCGGTCTCCCGCAAAATCCAGGCGATTATTGTCCTCCCTTTGCACGGCAACGCGTATGAGGCAAAGTCTGTTGACGAGGCGGTCGCCTTGCTAGAAGACTATGACGAAGCGCGTACGCCTTCCAGTTTCGAGCGGTACGAGATTCATATCCGCTTCAAAAACGGCAACGAAATCGTCGGGAAGTTCAACGATAAGCCCAGCGCCATTGAGTTCTTGCGAACGTATCAGACTGCCTAAGAGCTTGTCCCATGAACCTCCTTCTCAGTGTGTAGGTGAAAGAGTAAGCTTGTAGAAACATGGGGCGAGGTACGAGTTAATCGCTTGGAAACTCCTGCGTTGGGACCGGGAACAGGGCTACCTGATGCCGCCGTCGATGCGAGAGTGGCTGCCCCATACTGACTGAAACAACTACCCCCTGACTCCCCCTTGCCCCTCTGCCTCCCATCCCCTAGCATGGGGCCATGCAGCCTGCCTCTTTCGCTTTCCGCATCCAGGCCACCTGCGGCCTGGCCCGCGCCGGGGTCCTGGCCACCCCTCGCGGAGCGGTGCCCACGCCGGCGTTCATGCCCGTGGCATCTCAGGGCTCCGTCAAGGCGCTGGCGCCAGAGGAGGTCCGCGGCTGCGGCACGTCCATCCTCCTGGCCAACACCTACCACCTGTACCTGCGGCCTGGGGTTGAGGTCATCCAGCGCCTGGGAGGGCTGCACCGCTTCATGGGGTGGGACGGCCCCATCCTGACGGACTCCGGCGGCTACCAGGTCTTCTCCCTGGGGGAGCTGCGACAGGTCACGGAGGACGGCGTCCTCTTCGCCTCGCACCTGGACGGCTCGCGGCACCTGCTCTCGCCGGAAGATGTCATCCGCTACCAGGAGGCCCTGGGCGCAGACCTGATCACCTGCCTGGACCACTGCCTCCCCTACCCAGCCGACGAGGAGGCGACCAGGTCTGCCCTGGAGCGCACCCTGCGGTGGGCGCGACGCTGCCAGGAGGCCCACGCTGGGCATGAGGGAGTTCTCCTGGGCATTCTGCAGGGAGGCCACTCGAAGCACCTGCGGCAATCTGGGGCCGCGGCCCTCACAGCCCTGGGCTTTGCTGGCTACGCCGTGGGGGGCCTCTCGGTGGGGGAGCCCAAGGCCCTCATGTACGAGACGGCAGCCTTCTCGGCTGAGCTGCTGCCCAAGGGCCAGCTCCGCTACCTGATGGGGGTTGGCTCGCCGGAGGACCTGGTGGAATGCGTCGGGCTGGGCTACGACCTCTTTGACTGCGCCCTGCCCACCCGTGTGGCCCGCACCGGCGCCCTGTACACTCCCACCGGGCGGGTGGACGTCACCGCCAGCCGGTTCCGGGAGCAGGAAGGCCCTGTGCAGGAGGGGTGCGACTGCTACACCTGCACCCGCTTCTCCGCCGCCTACCTGCACCACCTGTTCAAGGCGCGGGAGCTGCTGGCCTACCGCCTGGCGACGCTCCACAACCTGCGCTTCTACCAGCGCCTGATGGCCGGGATGCGACAGGCCATCCTGGACGGGACCTTCGACAGGTTTCGGCGCGCCTTTCTGTCAAGCTACCGCCCCGCCGATGAAGCGACCCGAATCCAGCAGCGAGGGCGCAGGGGGACGCCAGGAGGCCAGAGGTTGCAGGAAGAAGAGTGAACCTGGGGAAACAAATATCGCACCCTTATGGCTGCGGTATCATGGTCATACTCTTGGCTGCCCGCCCCCATGGAGGGGGCCAGGAGAGGAGGAAAAAGCGGGCAGCTTCGGGCCGCCTTCATAGGCCTGGGTAGGGACGGCCGGGTGTCGGCCCTTACCCGCCTGCCACCGCTGGGATGATGCTCACCTCGTCGCCGGTCTTGGTCGCCGTTTCCAGCCCCTGCAAGAAGCGAACATCCTCACCGTTGATATAGACGTTGACGAAGTGGCGCAGCTCCCCGCTATCATCCATGAGCCGCTCCTTGATGCCGGGGAAGCGGCCCTCCAGCTCTGCCAGCACCTGGGAAAGGGTCTGGGCCTCCACCTCCACCTTGTCCTGGCCGTTGGTGACCCTGCGCAGGGGTGCAGGGATCCGCACAATGACACCCATCAACCGGACCTCCTGGATGTGGTCGCAAAGGGTTGCTGCGCAACCCCGGCCTCGGCCTGGCAAGCACCCTGTTCTCTCAATTATATGCAGGCCTAAAGTAAAACGGTACGAGGAGAAGGGGACGCCCTGGCGCATGGCAGCTCCCCCGTCACCCCTCCACCACGTCGCCACCCACCAGCTCCACCTGCACCCCCTGGGAGCGGACCCACTCCAGCCCGCGCTGGATCTCCGCCTCGTCGCCGGTGAGCTCCAGCACCACCCAACCGAAGTCAGCCCGGACATCGGCACGGCGGATGTTGGTCACCACCGGGAACTGGTGCGCCAGTTGCCAGATAACGGGCTCCGTGATGAGCCGAGGGGGAAAGGTGAACTTGACCCGCAGGCTCGCCATGCGCTACTCCCTGGCCCGCTTTCATGCCGCCAGCGCCGGACGGGCTCCTAGCGCCCGTGAAGGGCCTGCTGAAAGGAGGCGACCGTGGGCTCAATCAGCAGGGGGTGGACCACAGAGTCCACTGCTTCCTGGGTCTTCAGGCCGTTGCCCGTGATGAACGCCACGGTCACTTCATCCTGCCGAATGGTCCCTGACTGGACCAGCCTCCGAAGGGCTGATATCACCACGCCGCCGGCGGTCTCGGTGAACACCCCTTCGGTCTCAGCCAGGAGCTGGATGCCCTCCACCACGTCCTCCTCAGGCACGGCCACGGCGGAACCGCCAGAGGCCGAGATGGTCTTGAGGGCGTAGAAGCCGTCGGCGGGGTTGCCGATGGCCAGGGACTTGGCGATGGTGTTGGGCTTCACCGG
>JACQUN010000191.1 GCA_016210285.1 Chloroflexota bacterium | reverse complement strand
GGGTCTGGGGTGGGGGAAGAAACCCCACTCCACCTGATTCTTTGGTCGCTGAGTTTACCCTGAGTGAAACGAACGGGCTCCCTCAGAATGACAAGGACGACACTGCAAGCAGAACCAAAAGACCCTGACCCCAAGGGCAGAGCCATTGCTAACAAGGGAAGGGCGTGGTATCGTTGATGCCACGTTATGCTTATCGATCGTGATGAAGTTCCCAATGGCTCAGCAAGCCGCCATTCAAGCCATTGCACCCTCCTTGAAGGGGGCAGACCTCCTGAAGGCCCTGGGTGTGGCAGCCGCGGGCAGCGCCGTGGTCATTGCCCTGGCGTACCTTTTGCTGCCTGCCGAGGCCGGGTCGCGGTTCCCCCTGGTGCTGCTCCTCACCGGGCTGGAGGAGGCCATCCTCTTCGCCACCGCCTGGTGGTTCGGCCTCCGGCGAGCGCACTGGGGATGGGAGACCCTGGGCTTCCGGCCACTGGGCGCAGGCATCAACCTGGCGTTGCCCGTGCTGATCCTCTTCGCCAGCGTTGCCTTCACCGCTGCGTACACCCTCGTCGTCTCGCGTCTGGGCCTTGCGTCGCTCACACCCCCCGCCTTCCCCGCTGCCTTGCGGGAAGGGAGCACGCTCCCACTCGCTCTGGCCGGTGGCGTGGTCATCTTCTGGGGCCCCCTGGCCGAGGAGACCTTCTTCCGGGGGTTCCTTTTACAAGGCCTGCTGCCCCGGTGGGGCCCCGTGGCGGCGTCCCTGGCCTCTGCGCTGCTCTTTGCCCTGAGCCACGGCTCCCTGGGGACCATGATCCCTGCCTTCGCCTCGGGGCTCCTCCTGGCCTGGCTCTTCTTGCACACGCGCTCCATCTGGGCCTGTTTCACTGCCCACGCCCTGCAAAACGCCCTGGTCTTCATCCTGGGGGTCTGAGGCGATGAGGATGGGCTGGCAGCAGATTGAGGAGACGCTTCAGGGTTCGATGCGCCAGGGCCGGGTGGGGATCATCCCCTTCCTCACCATCGGTTTCCCGGACGTGGCGGCCACGTTAGATATCGTCCCCGCCCTGGTGGAGGGGGGTGCCAGCGTTGTGGAGCTGGGCGTCCCTTTCAGCGACCCCCTGGCGGACGGCCCGACCATTCAGCGCTCCAGCTTCCACGCCCTGAGGCAAGGGGTGACGTTTCGGGGCTGCCTGGAGGTGTGCGCCCAACTGCGGGGGCGAGGGGTAGTAGCGCCGCTGGTGCTGATGGGCTACTATAATCCCATCTTCGTCTACGGCCCGGAGGCAGCAGCCAGGGATGCCGCCGAGGCGGGGGTGGACGGCTTCATTGTGGCAGACCTGCCTGCCGAGGAGACAGGGCCCTTCAGCAAGGCGTGCAGCCAGTTCAACCTGGCGCTTGTCCCGCTGCTGGCCCCCACCAGCACCCAGCAACGCATCGCCCGCTCCTGCCAGGGTGCCCGGGGGTTCATCTACTGTGTGAGCGTCACCGGGGTCACCGGCGCCCGCCAGGCGATGCCCGAGGGGGTGCCCGAGCTGGTTGGGCGCGTCCGCCAGCAAACCGCCCTGCCCGTGGCGGTGGGATTCGGCATCTCCCGAAGGGAACACGTCACAGCCCTGGGGGCCTACGCGGACGCCGCAGTGGTGGGCAGCGCCTTGATTCAGGTAATCGAGGCTGCGCCACGAGACCAGGCAGCCGCTCGGGCGCGGGGGTTTATCGCCAACCTTGCCGGCCTCAGCCCTTCCGCGGAAGGGCAGCGAGGGTAGCGATGCCCATGATGTGTCGAGGACTGCGGGGAGCCATCACCGCCGAGGGCAACACCAAAGAGGCCATTGTGGCAGCCACGACGGAGCTCCTGCGCGCCCTGGTGGAGGCTAACCAACTGGAGCCAGAGATGATAGCTGCCGCCTTCTTCACCACCACCGCTGACCTCAACGCTGAGTTCCCAGCCGTGGCTGCTCGGAAGCTGGGGTGGAACCAGGTGGCCCTGATGTGTGGCCACGAGATGCAGGTGCCCGACGCGGTCTCCAAGGTGATTCGGGTCCTGGTGCTCGTCAACACAGAGAAGCGGCCCGAGGAGCTCAAGCACTGCTACCTGCGGGGGGCTGCGAACTTGCGGAGCCGGGGGATGAGCTGATGGCAGAGCGGAAGCGGCAGCAGGGCGTCTTCTCGACCCTGAGGTCCCGGGGCTGGTTTAGAGGCTCCAAGCTGGCCCCCTTGTACCGACCTTGTGCTGACTCTCAGGAGGTGAGCGCCATGAAAGAGCCAAAATTCAGGAGATAGAGCCAATGATCATCGTGATGCGCCAGGGCTGCACCGAGGAAGAGATCCAGAGGGTACAGCAGCACATCGAAGGGAAAGCGGGCCTTGCCCCACAGCTCTCGAGAGGCGTGGAACGCACCATCATCGGGGTGATCGGCAAGACCTTCCCCGAGCTAAAGGACGAGCTGGAGCAGCTCCCCGGGGTGATGGAGGTTGTCCCCATCTCGAAGCCCTACAAGCTCGCCAGCCGGGAGTTCCAGCCCAACGACACCATTGTCCGCATCGGGGACCTGTCCATCGGCGGCGGTGAAGTCGTCATCATGGCCGGCCCCTGCTCCGTGGAGAGCGAAGCCCAGGTGCTGGCGACGGCCCAGGCGGTGCGGGCGGCCGGGGCCAGGGCGCTCCGCGGCGGGGCCTTCAAGCCCCGCTCCTCCCCCTACAGCTTCCGAGGCCTGGGGGTCCAGGGCCTGCGACTTCTGGCCAAGGCCCGCGAGGAGACGGGCCTCGCGGTCATCACCGAGGTGATGACCGCCGAGGATGTTGACCTGGTGGCCAGCTATGCCGATATCCTCCAGGTGGGTGCCCGCAACGTGCAGAACTTCATCCTACTGGACGCCGTGGGCAAGGTGAGGAAACCGGTCCTTCTGAAGCGGGGCTTCGCCACCCCGTATGAAGAGTGGCTCCTGGCCGCCGAGTACATCCTGGCGGGGGGCAACCGCCAGGTCATCCTGTGCGAGCGGGGCATCCGCACCTTCGAGACCTATACCCGCAACACCATGGACCTGGCTGCCATCCCGGTGGTGAAGAAGCTGAGCCACCTTCCCGTGATGGCCGACCCCAGCCATGGCACGGGGAAGTGGTACCTGGTGCCACCGATGGCCCTGGCGGCGGTGGCCGCGGGGGCCCACGGCCTCCTCATCGAGGTCCACCCAACACCCGACACCGCCCTCTCCGACGGGGCCCAGTCCCTGACTTTCGAGAACTTCCGCAAGCTCATGGACGGTATCCGGGCGGTGGCCGCCGCCACCGGCCGGGTCGTGGCACCAGCCCTCTCACAGGCGGTTACCAGCTAGCTCTGCGGCAGGACACTCCACAAGCAGGGAGACACAGCCGCCCCCAGGCGCCCTGCGAGGGGCTCACGGAGTACCTGGGGTGGGGAACCGGGTGAGCCTCCGCCTGCCTTGACCACCCCCACGGGGCATGCTAGGATGCCTCGTGCAGAGGGGCTACTGCTTTGTGACATCACTCCGTTCGTCCTCCGGGAGGCTCGGGACGAACGGAGGATTTTCTAGCCACCGCTCGTGTTTCGACAAGCTCAGCACGAGCGGTACCGTAGAGGCTGGCAACAGAGCCAGTGGCTACGAAAATCACCGTCAAGGAATCATAGGAATCAGGGGAGCAATGCAAGCCTACCAGGAGCTCTCCCGGGTCCGGCCTGCTGGACCTGCCGTCGCGACCATCGGGGTCTTTGACGGAGTCCACCTGGGGCATCAGCATCTCCTCAAACGCCTCCGTGAGGAGGCCCGCCGGCAGGGTTGCCCCAGTGTGGTGGTCACCTTCCGCAACCATCCGCGGATGGTGCTGCGACCCGAGACCAAGCTCTCGTACCTGATGGCTCCTGAGGACCGCCTCCGTCTTCTGAAGGCCCAGGGCGTGGACGTGGTGGCGCCTATCACCTTCGACCTGGATCTCTCCAGGCTGAGCGCCCGCGCGTTCGTGGCCCTCCTCAAGGAGACCCTGCTCCTCCAGGCTCTGGTCACTGGCCCTGACTTTGCCCTGGGCCACCAGCGAGAGGGCACCACCCCGGTGCTGGAGGCCCTGGGCCGTGAGCTCGGCTTCAGCGTCCACCAGGTCTCGCCCCTGGTGGTGCAGGGCCTCACCGTCAGCAGCACCGCCATCCGCCAGGCCCTGGCCCAGGGAGACGTCGCCAAGGTGAGCTTCATGCTGGGGCGCGACTACGCGCTCGAAGGGGTAGTGGGGAGAGGGGAGGGCCGAGGTCGGCGCCTGGGCTTCCCCACTGCAAACCTGCAGGTAGAGCCTTCCCGAGCCCTGCCCGCCGACGGCATCTACGCTACCTGGGCCTGCGTCAACGGGGTCGCTCACAAGTCCGCCACCAGCATCGGGGTGCGTCCCACCTTCGGGGCGGGGGAGCGCACGGTGGAGACGTACATCCTGGACTTCCACGAGGACATCTACGGCCACCCCATGAGGCTGGCGTTCGCAAGCCGCCTCCGGGACGAGCTACGCTTTGACACTGCGGAGGCCCTGGTAGCCCAGATGCACCAGGACATCGCCCAGGCCAGGGTGGCCCTGGCAGCGCGCCCGACGGCAACCCCATCCCCTGAACCAGAGTAGTGCCATGCCCATCGAGCAACAGACCGTCCATCACATCCTCCGGCGCGGCGTCGCCGAGATCATTGACGAAGGGGAGCTGCTTCAGCTCCTCCAGCGGGGCACGCCCCTTCGCCTGAAGATGGGGTTTGACCCGTCGCGCCCCGACATCCACCTGGGGCACGTGGTCGGCCTGCGCAAGCTTCGCCAGCTTCAAGACCTGGGACACCAGGTCATCCTCATCGTGGGGGACTGGACCGCCCAGATCGGCGACCCCAGCGGTCAGTCGGCCACCCGCCCCATGCTCACCCACGAGGAGGTGGTAGCCAACGCCGAGAGCTATATGCGCCAGTTCTTCCGAGTGGTGGATAGGGAGCGGACCCAGGTGGTGTGGCAGAGCGAGTGGTTCGGCAAGTTCACCCTGGGGGATGTCCTTCGCCTTGCCTCCCGCTTCACCGTGGCGCAGATCCTCCAACGGGAGGACTTCCGCAACCGCTGGGAGGCCAGCCGCCCCATCGCCATCACCGAGCTGCTCTACCCGCTGCTCCAGGCATACGACTCGGTTATGGTGCAGGCCGATGTGGAGTTCGGAGGCACCGACCAGAGG
>JACQUN010000194.1 GCA_016210285.1 Chloroflexota bacterium | reverse complement strand
CTATAACGTGCCCAGCCGCACCAGCCTGAACATGACCCACGAGACCATCATCCGCCTGAGCCGCATTGACAACATTCTCGGCGTCAAGGAGGCGGGCAGCGACTTCGACCAGGTGGCCCGGACTGTAGACGGGGCGCGGCCCGGCTTCCTTGTGTGGAGCGGCAACGACAATGAGACCTATCCCATCATGGCTATGGGCGGCTACGGTGTGGTCAGCGTGGCCTCGCACCTGGTGGGGCGGCAGATCAAGGGGATGATGGGCGCCCTCCTGGAGGGCAACGTGGAGCGGGCCGCCGCCGAGCACCGCCGCCTGCACCCCCTCTTCAAGGTCCTCTTCATTGTGTCCAACCCCATCCCGGTCAAGTACAGCGTCAACCGCGTGGCGTTCCGCGTGGGCAACCCGCGATTGCCCCTGGTGCCGCCTGACGAGAAGACCGCCGCCCAGATTGATGCCGTCCTGAAGGACTACACCAGCGACCTGCCGGTGCCCGCAGCGGCGTGACGGCATGGGTTCTTTGAAGGCGGGGCTGTCAAAGCGCAGGCGTGGCGTTGCGGGTGAAGCTCGCCCCAGGTAGTGCTTCTTTTTCGCGGGGGGGCGATGGACTCTAGAAGGCTTCACAAGAGTAGTACAGACAAGGTCCTCTTCGGCGTGTGCGGCGGCCTGGCGGAGTACTTCAACATTGACCCCGTGCTGGTACGAGTCGTCTTCATCCTCCTCCTTTTTGCCAACGGCATCGGGTTGCTCCTGTATCTCATCCTGGCCATCCTCACGCCCAGGGCAGAGACCGCTGCCCGCCAGCCAACTGAGGTGGCACAGGAGAATCTGCAGACCATGGCCAGGGAGGTTGGTGAAGCGGGTCGCCAGATTGGGGCAGCGGTACGCGGCGCTGCCCCCCGGGGCGATGCCACAGGTCAACCGACCGGACAGCAGGGTGCGGAGCGCCGTCGCAACACCATTGCCCTGATTCTGATTGTGGTGGGGGTGCTTATCCTTCTCGCCAACATCGGCGCCTTCTGGTGGTTTCGCTGGGGCACCTTCTGGCCCCTGGTGCTCGTCGCCATAGGTGTCGGGATCCTCATCGGCCGCTTTCGGAGAGGGTGATGGGCCCTGAGTCGCGCCGCCGCTGGTTCCAGGAAGGCGTCCCCATCGGCGCCATCATCCTGGTCCTCTTGGGCGTTGTCCTCCTCCTGCAGACCACCGGCATCCTGTCGTGGAGCCTGTGGGCGAATCTGTGGCGTTTCTGGCCGCTCATCCTCATCGCCATTGGTCTGAATATCATCCTGGGTCGGCGCGCCCCGTGGCTTGCTGCCCTGCTCATGGTGTTGCTGCTCATCGGGGCCCTCGCGGCTGCTTTTGCTCTTGCCAGCAGGGAGGCCGGGCAGGCTGCCACCAGCGTGCAAGAGCCTCTGGGCCAACTGGAGTCTGTTCGGGTGACCGTCGCCTTTGGCGCTGGCGAGCTGAAGGTGGGACCGTTGTCAGCCGACTCCAGGGACCTGGTGGAGGGACACTTTGACACACCGGGCCGGCCGGCGAAGGTGACGCTGCAGCGAACGGGGAAAACAGGCGACCTTCTCATCACGATGGACAACCGCCGCTGGTTCGGCGGCTTCTCCGAGGCCAGGTGGGACATAGCTTTCTCGCGGACGCCACGGCTGTCTGTTGGCCTGAAGGGGGGCGCATCCACCATCCTGCTTGACCTGCGTGATCTCCAGGTCACCGACCTGACGCTGGATGTCGGGGCTGCCAATGTGGAGCTCACCCCGCCGGCCCATGCTGGGCACGTGGATGTGCGGGTGAACGCCGGGGCCTCAAATGTCAAGGTCAACATTCCAGAGGGTCTGGCAGGCAGGATCACCACAAGCTCCGGCCTCTCGTCCTTTGACGTGGACCAGAGCCGGTTTCCCAAGGAAGGCAGCGTGTACGTCTCCCCGGACTTTGGCACTGCCACGAATCGGGTGAGTCTGGACTTCCGCGTGGGCGCGGCCAGCGTCAAGGTGCGGTAGGGGCCCGGTTCCTTGGGGCAGTCGGCCTCTCCGCGAGCGTTCCAGAAGGAGCACCATGTCCTACTGGCTCTTCCAGCGCCTTCCTCACTACTTTGACCACGGCTCTTTCCTCGCTCGGCATGTCTCGGACCTGGCGACCTTCCACACGGCTCGCTACCGGATGCAGATCAAGGCTGGGGACACCGTGCTCTGGTGGAAGGCCAGGGGTCCGACCCCGACAGCGGAGCTGCTGGCCGTGTGCCAGGTGGTGGAGCCCCCTGCGCTCCGGGAGGAGTTTCCCTATGAGCACGCCTTCTGGACGCCCCAGGCAGCGGCTGGACACAAGCAGGTGGACTGGCGCACGGTGGTGCGCATCATCCACGCCTTGCAGCGCCCGGTCCCCGAGGCGGAGGTGGCGACCACGGCAGGGCTGGCTAGCCTCTCCCTCTTCCAGGGGGTGCGCACCGGCACGGTCTGGCCGGTGTCTGAGGAGCAGGGCGCTACCCTGCTGAGGCTGGCGCTGGGGCGGTAGCCGGGTAGCACCTCTGGCTTCTCTTCGTACAATTCGACTGCTCATGCCGAGCCCAAGGAAGGACAAGCTCAGCGATACCTGCACTATTTCTGGGCGGCTAGCAGGGACTGGACGGGTTGAGGAAGCTTGACCTCGGCAATACCTGCAAGGTGAGAACCGAAGGGTTCGAATCCTTGGGTGGGGCTCTGTGGACAGCACTCGAACCTACTGAGGCCCGACTTGGTGCCGAAGATGAGGCAACTGCTACAGACCCCCGGCTGACGCCCCTAGGCACGACGTCGGCGCACGGTTCGACCCAAGTATTTGCTAGTGCAGGTCCGTCAGAATGAATCGCACAGGTGTTGTTCCTCCATTGCTGAGGACCTGGCGTACATTTGACGGCAATCCGAAGGCCGTGCCAGCCTGCTGGGTGGTCACGGAATCGCCCGCACGAACGGTAAGAGTTCCTTCCAAGACGTACCCGAAGTTAGCATCTACAGTGATGCTCGCTGCTCCTGGGGAGAGTGTATGCTCCCTTATCCTTACTTTGTAGTCCTGTCCGGCTGTCAGCGGTAGCGCTGCGCCGGACTCGAAAAGTCGGTTTCCTCGATGAAACTCGCCAAATGGACGGTCAGCGGGGCGGAAAACCAGGACCTGACTTTGCGGAAGGAAGCGGTGGGTATGCTCTTGTCGTGCTGGTAGTATGGCTGCCTCACCGGCAGGAATCACCATTTTCCCATCAGCGGTGCCAATCTCGGTAGAACCACGAACGACGTAGAATATCCAGGCGAATCCGTGATTGGCAGTGTTCTCAATTCGTTCCTCGGCTCCCGTCGTAATCTCCGCGACGCCCCATTTCCAGCCCGCTGCCGGGGCAGCTCCATAGCTTACATCGAGCTTGGTCGAGACTGTGGATGGCGGCGGGGGAGTCGGGGTGGGGATTGAGGTGGCGCAAGCCGCCACGAAAATCATGAGGACAGTCAGAGTCGTGAACAGCGGCCACTTTGTGCGCTTCATGATGTCCTCCTAGTTGATCGTCCCAGTAGGCGTCTCACAGCATGCCCTAGCCGATGATATTGACAAAACGGAGGCACGTCTGTCCTCTTGAGAGACGGGTTTCCCCCTGCAGCATAGGACATTGATGTCATTCCGAGAGAGGACACGAAGGCGCCTGTTGCCTTGGCACAGCAGGCTTGTTGATGGTGCGCTCTCCTGCCAAGGCAGCACTCTAGCCGGTAGGCGCAAGTCTTACAACCGTGAAATCACCTGGCGCTCACCCGCAAAATTACCTGCGGCCCGCCATGTGATCACGGTGATTATCCCGGTGCCTATCCTCTATGGGAGGGAGGTTCTTAACCGGGTGTGGGCCAAACTGGATTCGAACCTTGTAAGCTATCCTTCATTGCCTTGTAGTCCCGCTCAGGGGTCAAGGGGGTACCCTTGAGGTTTCCAATCCCTGCAAGCTAGGAGACACGGGTACCCAAAGCTGAACAGTATGCCGCGCTTAGCGAACCATGAGCGGTGTACAGGTTCGCTTCCCGGAGGGATCGTCTCAGCCCTTGACACCCAAGCTTCTACCGCCGCGCCCGCTCGATGACCCCGCGGGCAAACTCGCGGTCTATGGCCTTGGGCCAGGTCCGTTTCAGCGGGTCCCGCACCTTCACGCTCATCCGCCCGATGCCCTCGATCTCGATGGTCACCGTCTCCCCATCCTGGATGGGGCCGATGCCCTGGTGGTTGGTCCCGGTGGCGATGACATCCCCCGGCTTCAGGGTGCAGACCGAGGAGGCGAATTCAATCAGGGCCGGGACCTTGTGGGCCATGTCGCTGGTGTTGAAGTCGTGGCGGGGCTGGTCGTCCACCCAGAGGCGGACGCGCAGGTTGTTGGGGTCGGGGATCTCGTCAGCGGTGGTGATGCAGGGGCCTATGGGTGCGAAGGTGTCCCAGGCCTTGCCCAGGAAGAAGCTGGTGCGCCCCTCGGGGGCCAGGCCGCGGGCCGACATGTCCAGGAAGCAGGTGTAGCCGAAAACGTAGTCCATGGCCCGCGCCGCGGGGATGCCCTTTGCCTCCTTCCCGATGACCACCGCCAGCTCAGCCTCGTGGTGGAAAACCGTGGCCTTGATCTCGGGGAGCACCACGGTGTCGCCGGGGCCGATGACCGCGGTAGCGGGTTTCAGGAAGCAGTCCTTCTCCGCTGCGGTCCGCTGCCCAAACTCCAGGTAGTTGACCGCGGCGCAGATAATCTTCCCTGGCCAGGGCAGGGGAGGGCGCAGGCGGACTTTCTCCAGCGGTATGCCTCGCTCCTGCTCGCCGAGCTCCCGGAGGCGTGGGGCCAGCCTGGAGAATTGAATGATGACCTGCTCCATCAGCCCCTGGGGCGTGGGCGCCTGCGCCTCCCGCACTGCCGGGGAGGCATCTATGATGGTGGTTCCCTTGAGGATGCCCAGTTGGTAGTCGTTGAAGAACACGAGCTTCACCGTGCCACCTCCGATTGCCGAGTAGGGGTTCGCCTCTGGGCGGTATCCTATCTGCTCCCTATGGGATGATGGGCCGTATGGCAATGGTTTCGTGGCGCTTCGGCCCGGTGGAGATCAGGTCCACTGGGCAGCCAATGAGGCTCTCGAGCTGTTTTACATAACGTTGCGACGCCGCAGGCAGGTGCTCCCAACGGGTGAGCCCTGCCGTCGGCTGGTCCCATCCGGGGACCTCTTCATACACCGGCGTGCAGTGGGCAAGGAGGGCCGTGCTGGGGAAGTGGCGGATGGTCTGGCCATTCAGCCTGTACGCCACGCAGACCCTGATCGGGTTGAAGCCGTCCAGGACGTCCAGGCGGGTGAGGATGGCGGAGGTGAGGCCGTTGAGGGTGGCGCTGTAGCGGGCGGCGACGGCGTCGAACCAGCCGCAGCGACGGGGCCGGCCTGTGGTGGTGCCATACTCCCAGGCGCGCTGGCGGATGGCCTCCCCCGTGGCATCGTTGAGCTCTGTCGGCAGCGGGCCCGAGCCCACCCGGGTCGTATAGGCCTTGTACACCGCGGCGATGCCTTTGATGGCAGTGGGGCTGATGCCGAGGCCGGTGCAGGCTCCGCCCACCGTGGGTGAGGAAGAGGTGACGTAGGGGTAGGTGCCGTGGTCCAGGTCCAGCAACGAGCCCTGGGCTCCTTCCAGGAGGAGGCTCCTCCCCTGGGCCAGGGCCTGCTGCACCGTGAGCTCCACGGGCGCGATGTGGGGGCGCAGGCGCTCGCTCCAGCGGTGGCACTGGGCATAGACCTCCTCCAGGGAGAGGGGTGTGCCCCCATAGACCTTGGTAATGATAGCGTTTTTGGTCTCCATCACCTGGCGCAGGCGAAGAAGGAGGGCATCCAGATCCAGGAGGTCCCCCATGCGGATGCCGGTCCGAGCCGTCTTGTCCACGTAGGCCGGGCCCACGCCTCGCCCTGTGGTCCCCAGCGCCGTGCCAGCGCGAGCTTGCTCTTCCAGCTTGTCCAGGGTGATGTGGTACGGCATGATGACGTGGGCGCGGTCGCTGACCTGGAGGCGGCCCACGTCCACGTGGAGCGCCTGGAGCCCCTGGATCTCCTCCCAGAGCACCTCCGGGTCCACGACCACCCCGTTCCCGATGACACAGGTGGCGTGTGGCCAGAAGATTCCCGAGGGGACCAGGTGGAACCGGAACTCCCCCTGTTCGTTCATAACGGTATGGCCAGCATTGTTGCCGCCGGAGTAGCGGGCTACGAGGTCTGCCTTCTGGGCCAGATAGTCAACGACCTTCCCTTTCCCCTCGTCCCCCCACTGGCCACCGACAATGGCGTAGGCGGGCATTGCTCCTCCTGAAGGGTGTGATGGCCTGCGCAGATGCCGAAGGGAGTATAGCAGAGACGCATCACCCTGTGCAAAGGGACCGACGGCCTTGACAGACAGAACCACTCCCGTTATACCCAAGACAGTCGTGAGCAGGAGGCTTCCGCATGGAGCTCGATGGAAGGGTGGCTATCGTCGCTGGGGCGAGCCGGGGGATAGGGAAGGGGATTGCCAGGGAGCTTGGCCGGGCCGGCGCCAGGGTGGTGGTGGTGGCGCGGACCGAAACCGAGGGCAGGCTGCCTGGCACCATCTACCAGACGGCGGAGGAGATTCGGGCCGCGGGCGGGGAGGCGCTGCCGGTGCGGTGTGACGTGACCGATGAGGAGCAGGTCAAGGCTATGGTGCAGGAGGTGATGGGGACCTACGGGCGGATTGATGCGCTGGTCAACAACGCGGCGGTCATCCTGCGGACGCCCATCGTGCAGACCGAGACTCGCCACTGGGACCTGATCCTGCGGGTCAACCTTCGGGCGCCGTTCCTCTGCTGCAAGCATGTGCTGCCCGTCATGGTAGGCCAGCGCCGGGGGAGCATCATCAACATCACCTCGGGGGCGGGGGAGCGCCCCAGCATCGGCGGGGTCCCCTACTCGGTCACGAAAGCAGGTCTCAATATGTTCACCCGCGGCCTGGCGGAGGAGCTGCGGGAGCACGACATCGCCGTGAACGCCCTGGACCCCGGGCGCATCCGGACCGAGGGGGCGGTCTTCACCCGCCCGAAGGAGTTCGACTGGACGGGTTGGGACCCGCCGGAGGCGGTGGGGCCAGCCGCCGTGTTCCTTGCCGCCCAGACCGCGGCGTCCTTCACGGGCCGGATTGTCCGGCGGGACGACTACGGCCGCACCTGGCCGTAGCTTCGTTGTTGGGGAAGGAAGCCTGTGCTATAATCGCCTTGGCCACGGATAAGGAAGAGGTAGCTTCATGTCGAACACGTACCAGACCATCCTCCTGGAGAAGCTGGCGGACCGGCACGTCGCTCGCCTGACCCTGAACCGCCCTGACCGCCTCAACGCCATCAACCGGCAGATGCAAGAGGAGATGGGCGACGCTGTTGAAGACGTCGCCCGTGACGATGGGATGCGGGTGCTGATTCTGACCGGGGCGGGGCGGGCCTTCTGCTCCGGGGCCGATGTGGGTGGCATGGCCGGGGGCCCCGGGCAGGCGAGTGCCCAGGAGCCCCGCGGCGCCGAGGAGATCCGCCGGGGGTTTCAGAGTATCCAGCGGGTCATCCTGGGCATGCATCGCATGGAGAAGCCCACCATCGCCATGGTCAATGGGGTGGCCGTGGGTGGAGGCTTCGACCTGGCCTGTGCCTGCGACCTGCGGGTGGGCTCTCCTGACTCCCGCTTCATGGTCGCCTTCGTGCGCATCGGCCTCTTCCCTGGCTTCGGGGGCACCTGGCTCTACCCGCGTGCGCTCGGCAGCATCCCCAAGGCAGCCGAGCTCCTTTTCACCGGCGACTGGCTGGAGGCTGAGGAAGCCCACAAGTTCGGCTTGCTGAACAAGCTCGTCCCTCGGGAGAAGCTAGAAGAGGAGACCACGGCCCTGGCCCAGCGCATCGCCGATGGCCCGCCCATTGCCATTCGGCTGTCCAAGCTGATGCTCCACAAGGGCCTGGGGTTTGACCTGGAGACGGCGATGCTCATGGCGGCTGCTGCTGAGACCATCACCCTCACCTCGGAGGACCACCGGGAGGGGGTCACGGCCTTCAGGGAGAAGCGGAAGCCGCTCTACAAGGGACGCTAATGGCAGTCTATGAGGAGCTCAAGGTCTTTACGGGTCGGGCGCACCCGGCGGTGGCCCAGGCGGTGTGCAGCTACCTTGGGGTCCCGCTGGGGAAGGCCAACGTCTTCAAGTTCAGCAACGACAACACCTTCGTCCAGTACCTGGAAAACGTTCGCCAGCACGACGTGTTTATCATCCAGCCCTTCGCCTACCCTGTGAACGACACTATTATGGAGCTCCTCATTATGATCGATGCGGCCAAGCGGGCCTCCGCGGGGCGCATCACCGCGGTAGTCCCCTACTACGCCTACGGCCGCACTGACAAGAAGGACCAGCCCAGGGTTCCCATAACCGCCAGGCTGCTGGCAGACCTGATCACCGTGGCAGGGGCAGACCGGGTGCTGACCGTGGACCTGCACGCCGGCCAGATCCAGGGGTTCTTCAACATCCCGGTGGATGAGCTCACGGCGCTCCCCCTCCTGAGCCGCTACTTCCTGGATAAGGGGCTCAGCGACATCGTGGTGGTTGCCGTTGACATCGGTATCACCAAGCGGGCGCGGGACATGGCCGCCCTCCTGCGAGCACCGCTGGCCATCGTCGAAAAGCGGCGGGATGGCAATCTGGACCGCGCGAAGAGCCTGAATGTCATCGGTGACGTGGCTGGCAAGACGGCGGTCACGCTGGACGACGAGATCAACACCGGCGGGACTCTGATGTCCGCGGTCGACATTCTGCAAGGGGCAGGGGTTCGGGAGGTCTACTCCTGCTGCACGCACGCCGTCTTCTCTGGCCCGGCGGTGCAGCAGCTCAACCAGAGCCCTATCCGGGAGGTGGTGGTCACCGACACCCTTCCCCTGGGGCCGGACAAGCAGTCCCTGAAGGTAACGGTCCTCAGCGTGGCCGAGCTCCTGGGAGAGGCTATCCGGCGCATTCACGCGGGGATCTCCGTGGGCGCCATGTTCGAGCACAAGTAGCGATGATGCGGAAAGACCTGCACGTTGACGTAGCACGGTATGGGCAGGAGTCGCTGTCATACCGTTGATGTGCGGGTAAGAGAGACTGGGAGATAGGCTCCAATGGTTGGTGTCCTCAGCAAGCTGTTCGGCGACGCCAACGAGCGGGTGGTCAAGAAGCTCCGACCCACTGTGGAGCGCACCAATGCGCTGGAGTCGGAGTACCAGAAGCTCACCGATGCCGACCTCCGCGACAGGACGGAAGGGTTCCAGAAACGCCTGGCCGGGGGCGAGATGCTGGATGACCTGCTGCCCGAGGCCTTCGCCGCGGTGCGGGATGCCTCCCGCCGCACCATCGGGTTGCGCCACTTCGACGTGCAGCTCATAGGCGGCGTCGTGCTGCACCAGGGCAGGATCGCTGAGATGAAGACCGGCGAAGGGAAAACCCTGGTGGCGACCCTGGCCGTCTATCTCAACGCCCTGGAGGACAAGGGCGCCCACGTCGTCACGGTCAACGACTACCTCGCCCGGCGCGACATCCAGTGGATGGGGCCCATCTACCACCTCCTGGGCCTCTCGGTGGCCTGCCTCCAGCACGAGGCCTCCTATCTCTACGACCCGGAGACTCGCTCGGACAACCCCTCCCTGGACCACCTCCGCTCCATTACCCGACGGGAGGCCTACCAGGCCCACATTACCTACGGCACCAACCACGAGTTCGGTTTTGACTACCTGCGGGACAACATGGTCCTGGACCTCGCTCAGACGGTTCAGCGAGAGCTCCACTACGCCATCGTGGACGAGGTGGACTATATCCTCATTGACGAGGCCAGGACCCCCCTCATCATCAGCGGACCCGCCCAGGAGTCCACTCAGCTCTACGCGGTCATGGCGCACCTGGTGCCCCGCCTGAAGGAGGGCGAGGACTACGCCCTGGACGAGAAGCATCGCAATGTGACCCTCACCGACGTGGGCATCGCCAAGATGGAGAAGTCGCTCAACATCGGCAACCTCTATGAGCCTGGGAACTACATTCTTACCCACTACATTGAGAACGCCCTCAGGGCCCAGGTCGTCTATCGGCGCGACCGGGACTATGTGGTCAAGGATGGCGAAGTCATCATCGTGGACGAGTTCACGGGGAGGCTGATGGAAGGCCGCCGTTTCTCGGAGGGCCTCCACCAGGCCATCGAGGCCAAGGAGGGGGTGCGGGTCCAGCAGGAGTCGGTGACCTACGCCACCATCACCCTCCAGAACTACTTCCGCATGTACCGCAAGCTGGCGGGCATGACTGGCACCGCTGCGACCGAGGCGGAGGAGTTCTACAAGATCTACAAGCTCGAGGTGTTGGCCATTCCCACCGACAAGGCGATGATCCGCAACGACTTCCCTGACCTGGTGTACAACAACGAGGCGGCCAAGTGGCGCGCCGTTGCCAAGGAGATTGAGGAGCTGCACCGCGCGGGCCGTCCCGTCCTCGTTGGGACAACCTCCATCGAGAAGTCGGAGCGGCTCAGCGAGATGCTGAAGAAGCGGGGTGTCCCGCACCAGGTCCTGAACGCCAAGTTCCATGAGAAAGAGGCCACCATTGTCGCCCAGGCGGGCCGCGTGGGTGCCGTGACGGTCGCCACCAACATGGCAGGCCGCGGCACGGACATCATCCTGGGCGGGAACCCCGACGGTCTGCTCCTGGAGGAGCTGCGGAAGCGGGGCCAATCGCTCGACGCCCTCTCCCCAGAGGAGTTGCAACAAGTCAGGGAGGAGGTCCAGGCGGGCTGGCGGGAGGAGCATGAGCGGGTCGTAGCCCCCGGTGGCCTCCATGTCCTGGGCACGGAGAAACACGAGGCGCGCCGCATTGACAACCAGCTTCGAGGCCGCGCAGGGCGCCAGGGGGACCCAGGCAGCTCCCGCTTCTACGTCGCCCTGGACGATGACCTCATGCGACGCTTCGGTGGGGACCGCATCAAGAGCTTCATGGACTGGGCAGGACTTGATGAAGACCAGCCCCTGCAAAATGCGGTGGTCAACAAGGCCATTGAGGGGGCGCAGGTCAAGGTGGAAGCCTACCACTTTGAGATTCGGAAGCACCTGGTGGAGTACGACGATGTTGCCAACAAGCATCGCGACGTCATCTACGCTGAGCGACGCAAAATCCTCAGCGGCGCTGATCTGAAAGCCAACATCCTCTCCATGATTGAGAAGGAGTTGGGGCAAGCCCTTTCCACGCACCTCGCGGGCAAAGACCCCGAGACGTGGGACCTTGAAGGGCTGGTGGCCGAGCTTCGCACCATCATGCCCCTGCCTGCCGAGCTCCAGCGGCACGAGCTTGAGCGTTTGAGCCGGGAGGAGGTTGAGGCCAAGCTCATGGGCTATGCGAAGGAGCTCTATGCCCAGCGGGAGCAGGCTGTTGGGGCAGAGCAGATGCGCGTTCTGGAACGGCTGGTGATGCTCCGGACCATTGATACCCACTGGGTAGAGCATCTTACGGCGATGGAAAACCTGCGCCAGGGGGTGGGCCTGGAGGCCATCGGGCAGAGGGACCCCCTGGTGACCTTCCGCACTCAGGGACATAGCATGTTTCGGGACCTGCTGGACCGCATTCAGCACGACATTGTGCATACCATCTACCATGTAACCCTGATGCCGGAGGGTCAGACTGCCGGGGCGCGCCGTCATGGTGGCCCGGCGGCTAGCGCGGTGAAGCCCAGCCCCATGGCAGCCATGGCGCGCGGTCGCCAGGCGGCGCCGGTGGGGGCCGGAGGCCACAAGGTGGGCCGCAACGAGCCATGCCCCTGCGGCAGCGGCAAGAAGTACAAGAAATGCCACGGGGCCAACGGCTAGGGCGGGCGGCGTCCTTCACAGCCCTCACCTTTGCCGTAAGCTGGCTCATTCCCCTCCTGTTCTGGGCCTTCGGCGGCAATTGGAACACCCCTCCCGCCATCGCGGTCGCACTGCTGTACATGTTTGTCCCCATGAGCGTGGCCCTTTTTCTTCAGCGACTCGTGTACAGGGAGCCCGTGAGCGGCCCGCTGGGCGTCTCCTTCCGGCCAAACCGCTGGTTCCTGGCCGCATGGCTCCTGCCCCCTGTCCTGGCCTTTGCTGCCCTTGGGGTCAGCCTGCTTCTCCCCGGCGTGAGCTACGCCCCGGGCATGGAAGGGTTTTTCCAGCGACTTGAATCAGTCTTCCCCGCAGACCGGCTGGCGCAGATGAAGGAGCAGGCGGCGTCCTTCCCGGTCCATCCCCTGTGGCTTGGGCTGGCCCAGGGCCTGGTGGCTGGGCCCACGGTCAACGCCCTCGCAGGCTTCGGCGAGGAGCTGGGCTGGCGAGGGTTCCTGCAGAAGGAGCTGGGCTTTCTAGGTTTCTGGAAGTCAGCGGGGGTCATCGGGCTTATCTGGGGCATCTGGCACTTCCCCTTGATTCTCCAGGGGCACAACTACCCGCAGCACCCGGTGGCCGGCGTCGGCATGATGACCCTGTTTGCCCTTCTGCTCTCCCCTTTGTTCAGCTACGTCCGGCTGAAGGCCCGCTCCGTGATTGCAGCAGCGATTATCCACGGCTCGTTGAACGCCACAGCCGGCTTAGCTACGCTTGTCGTGGCTGGTGGGAGCGACCTGACCGTTGGCGCGACCGGGCTGGCGGGCCTCATCGTCCTGGCGTTCCTGGACCTGGGACTTTTTGTGTACAATCGTGGGAGAAGCCCGATGGGTGCAGAGCGCAGCGACAGCAAAGCAGAGGTCTTCTGATGAGAACGTTTCATGTTATCTGGCAAGGTGTAGTGCTGGAATTCCAACCAGAGCCAGAGGGCGGGTACACAGTTACGGTCCCGTCCCTGCCTGGCTGCGTCACCTACGGCAAGACCTTTGAGCAGGCCATAGAGATGGCGAACGATGCGATAGCGGCTTGGGTAGCCGTGGCTAAGGAAGAGGATATGCCAATCCCCGAGGTAGTCCAGGCGTTTGTAGCCTCCCAGGCCGCATGAGTCAGGAACGGCTGCCTTCGCTTAAGCCGTACGAGGTTGTCCGAGTGCTAGAGCGGGTCGGCTTTGCAAGGCGGAGACAAACGGGCTCACATGCTGTTCTGGTGAAATCAGGGCTTCGGCGCCCTGTAACGGTGCCTATGCACACTGACGACCTGCCGCCGGGGACGCTGCGGGCGATAATCCGACAGGCTGGGCTCAGCCGTGAGGAGTTCGTGAGGCTCCTGAGAGCGTAAATAGGTCCAAGAGAACTTCATGGAAAAGCCGTCCCATAAGCCCAGCTTTTGCCGTAGCCTGAAGGCTTCGGTGTCGTGGCGAGTTGTGGGACAGCTTGTACATAAGTTGCCTGGCTGAAAGAGACCTGAAGCAATACCGGATAGGCATCTGAGTTCTGGACTGGGGTTAGGGCCATGCCCTACACGAATGAGATGGTCGCCAGAATCTTTGAGAACATGGCGGGCCTCCTGGGGCTGAAGGGGGAGAACGCCTTCAAGATTCGCGCCTACCAGCGGGCCGCCCGCACCATTGAGCAGCTCCCGGAGCCCCTGGAGCAGATGGTGCGGGAGGGCAAAGACCTGCAGGCCATCCCCGGCATCGGCGAGGCCATCAGCAAGAAGATCGTGGAGATGGTCACCACCGGCAAGATGCACACCTACGAGGAGCTGAAGGCCGAGTTCCCAGCAGGCGTACTGAACCTCATGGACATCCCGGGGGTCGGCCCCAGGACCGCCTGGCGCATCGCCAGGGAGCTGGGGGTCTCCACGGTGGAGGAGCTGGAGCAGGCCATCCTGGCTGGCAAGCTGGCGGCACTCCCCCGTATGGGGGAGAAGTCCGCCGAGAACATCCTGCGCCACATCCGCGCCCTCCGCAGCAAGGAGCGGCGCATCCCGCTGGGGAAGGCCCTTCCTGTCGCAGAGGAGGTCATCGCTGCCCTGCGGGAGCGCTGCCCCAGCGTCCGGCAGGCCGTCCCGGTAGGGAGCCTGCGCCGCTGGCGCGAGACGGTGGGGGATATTGACCTCATGGCCGTGGCCCCTGACCCTCAGGCAGTGGTGGACGCCCTGGCCCACCTCCCCATGGTGGTGGAGGTCCTGGCCGCAGGCCCCAAAAAGGGCAGCGTGGTGGTGTCGGCTGGCCTTCAGGTGGACCTGCGCATTGTGGATGAGGAGAGCTTCGGGGCCATGCTCCAGTACTTCACGGGGAGCAAGCAGCACAACATCCTGCTGCGGGACTACGCCAACCACATGGGCCTCTCCCTGAGCGAGTATGGCATCACCGACCTGAAGACGGAGAAGCTGGAGAAGTTCTCCGACGAGGAGTCCTTCTACGCCCTCCTGGGGCTCCAGTGGGTCCCCCCGGAGCTCCGCGAGGGGGTGTGGGAGGTGGAGCTGGCCGCCAGGCACGCCCTCCCTCGTCTGGTAGAGCTGTCCGACATCAAGGGCGACCTCCACGTCCATTCGGACTGGAGCGACGGCCGGGACCCCCTGGAGGCTATGCTGGCCGCGGCCAACGCACGGGGCTACCAGTATGTGGCCCTCACCGACCACTCCGCTGGCCGGGGCATCGCCCACGGCCTCACGGTGGAGCGCCTCCGCCAGCAGAGGGCGCTGCTTCAGCAGGTGCGAGCGGCAAATGGGCTGAGGGTGCTGCACGGCTCCGAGGTGGACATCCGCGCCGACGGCGCGCTGGACTTCCCTGACGACGTGCTGGGGGAGCTGGACGTGGTGGTGGCCTCCGTTCACTCGGCGCTGGGGCAGGAGAGGGAGCGCATGACTCAGCGTATCATAGCGGCTATGCGGAACCCCCACGTGGACATCATCGGGCATCTCACCTGCCGCCTCCTGGGGGAGCGGGAGCCCGTGGACGTGGACCTGGAGGCCCTCTTCCAGGTTGCCAGGGAGACGGGGGTGGCCCTGGAGGTCAACGCTGGGCCTGAGCGGCTGGACATCAAGGACACCCATATCCTGCGGGCCAAGGAGCTGGGTGTACCTCTGGTCATCAGCACCGACGCCCACCGCACCGAAGCCCTCGCCAACATGCGCTTCGGCGTCGCTCAGGCCCGGCGCGCCTGGTGCGAGGCGGCGCACATCCTGAACACCCGCCCGTTTGAGGAGATTTTGTCTTGGTTGAACCGGCAGAGGTAACCCAGCAGGGCGAGCCACAGCACAACCCTTCGGGTGCCAGGGGGTTTCAGCGGCCGGCGCAGGCGCCAGTCCCCGCGGCGGATACCCTGCTTCCCCCCGAGTGCCAGGAGGCCCTTCGCCATCTCAAAGACTCCCTGGCCCAGGGCCGGGGATGGCGCACCGCCCTCCTTGAGGCCATCGCCCTCTGGACAATGCCGGAGGAGGTGAGGGATGGACAACACTACCGCTACCTGGTTGGGGGTGAGGCGTTTGACTGGCGTCTTCTGGCCCGCCGCCTCTTCCAGGAGGTGGACGGCCAGATCCTGCCATCGGAGCAGGAGGAGTTCCTGCGAGGGGTTCACTTGCCGCACGGGTTGGCAGAGGAGCAGTTCCGAGAGCTCATCGGCGTGGCCAAGTACCGGACGTGTCTGAACTACTGGTACGGCATCACGGTGGAGCAGGCCCTCCAGGCGGCGGTGCGGGCTGAGGTGCGCAAGGAGCGTGTGAGCAAGGGCCTGACCGGCAGACGAGACCTCACCGACGAGGCCTTCTCCCGCATCTACGGGGACCGCCGGGTGGCCCTGCACGAGCGTTTTCACCGGGAGACGGCCACTCCCGGCAGGGTCGCGGCGACCACCCAGGAGAAGGAGTTCACCTACTGGCTGTTCAAGCTCAGGGTGAAGCGATGTGATGGGGCCCGGGTAGCCAGCGACACCCGCAAGGCCCTGGAGTGGCTGGACCGCCAGCCCTCCAGAGGTAGATAGGCTCTCCCTCTGGGATTGCCTGGCCTTTC
The DNA here is from genome assembly GCA_016210285.1 of Chloroflexota bacterium. The sequence continues at coordinate 7,706 of JACQUN010000194.1, read as the reverse complement.
CTCTGCACTGCGCCCACGTGCCGTCTCACTCCTCGCTTCGCAACCCCGTCTCTCCTCGCAGTGCCTCTTCCGGCGTGCGGATGCGGCGGAAGGTGACCCACAGCAGGATGTCGTAGGCGACCTTGATCCCTCCCCCTATCAGGAATGGCGCTGCCGCCAGCGAGGCCCCGACCAGGGAACCGGCCAGGTACGGGCTGGCCACCTGGGCCACGGGACGCACCAGGTTCGTAAGCCCGGCGGCGGCGGTGCGCTCCGAGGGCGGCACGACGGCCACGACGTAGGACTGGCGCGTGGGGACATCCATCTGGGACAGGCTCTCCTTGGCCAGATAGACGAGCACCGCCAGCCACCAGGTGGGAACCAGAGGCACGGCCATCAGCAGCAGGTTGGAGGGGAGGTGGGTGAAGACCATGGTGTTGATGAGCCCTATCCTGCCCGCCAGGCGGGCGGCTAACAGATAGGACAGGGAGTTGAGGATGTTGGCGGCGAAGAAGATCCAGGCCAGGGACGCCAGCGGCACCCCATGGCGGGTGAACAACCAGTAGGATACAAAGCTCTCCACCGCAAAGCCGCCGCCCAGGGCGTCCATGCCAAACAGGGCGGTCAGCTTGAAGATGGTCCCCCGGCCCTGCCGAGGCCAGGCGGTGAAACGCTGCTCCCGCTGGGGGGGTGCTTCGACCTTGGGGGAGAGGCGGGCGTAGAGGGGCATGGTGAGCAAGAGGAGGCCAGCATAGATCCCGAACATGAGCTTGTAGGATGCTAGGGTCTCCACCCCGAGCGTCCGATGAAGGAGGACCGGGGTGGCGCTGAACAGGGCTCCCAGCGATGCCGCCAGGGTCGCAGCCAGGTTATAGTAGGCGAAGAGGGTGGTGCGTCGGTGGTGTGGGGCCGTTTCCGGGAGGGTGGACTGCTCCAGGACCATGAAGGGTCCCCGGTCCTTGGAGGACGTATTCAGATTCCCTAGCGCTGCGGTGCCTACCAGGGCCGAGAAGGGTGACACCAGGGGGAAGATGAGACCCCCGAGGCCGCTCAGGAGGCTCAGACCCGCCATACAACGGCGGCGGCCCAGGAGATCGGCGAAAAGGGCGATGAGGGTGGTGAAGAGCGCCCTGCCCGCCAGGGCCGCTGTCAGGATGGCGCCGACCTGCCATGCGCCAAACCCTCGCTGGCTCAGGTACGGTCCCACCAGGATGGCGAGGAAGCCAAAGGCGAATGATCGCAGGGTGACGGTGGCGAAAAGGAGGCGGCCATCGGGGCTGACCCAGGGGAGCACGCCGGCTTCAGACCTCTGGCCTGGCATAGGTGGGGCTCCGCGCCGTGAATATGCCGATGGGCAGGCAGCCTGGAAGGGTGGACGAGGGGCTAGGAGCTGGGGGCGGCCTCGTACTTGGAGGGGCACTTTACGATGACGTTGTCCGTGTGGAACACGCCGTCAGCCCCGTAGCGGCCCTCCAGGACGATGCTGGAGCGCTCGTTGAAGAAGAGGTCCGGCAACGCGCCGTCATAGACAGCGTGGAGGTTCGTGTCCCCGTCGGAGATGGCGAACTGCGCCACGGTAGTGCCCGCCTCTCGCTGGAAGGTGTCGGCGACGAGCGTGCCGCTCACCCGGATGGTCTTGCCATACACCTGCTGCCCCTGCCCCTGGAGCTCGCTGACGGTGACGTAATAGACCGTGGAGCCCTGGAAGGCGGTGAAGGTGAAGTATCCCAGGGCGGTAGCCAGCAGCGCCACAGCGATGAGCAGCTTGCCGCGGTGGGTGAAGATGGTTGAGGAAGCCTTTGTCTGGTTGTGCTGGGCTGCACTGCCTTCAGCCATGGAACCCCCATTGGCCCGCGCCCATCGGGAGAGCCGTGGGCGTGACTTCACTCCATACTATAGCCTGCCGAAGGGGGTCTTTGCAACCCACCCCGGGTGGGGACAGGGTCTTGCGGTTGCGCACTGTTCCCTTGCATTCCCTGTGTGTTTTGTGATATACAAAACATGGAGGGGCGACGATGCCCTTGACGAGGACAGCCCATCTGATGAGGAGGTGTAGCAGCGCCCCCTCGGGCTGGGTGCAATCGTCGCCCCTACCTTGGTATGGTGCCCCTGTCGCCGGATAGCGAACTGGCTTTTTGCGGAGGCCGTGTCCTGGGTTCGAGTCCCAGCAGGGGCACCTTTGTCGGGCAGGTGGCAGAGTGGTCTATAGCACTGGACTCCTAATCCAGAACGGGTACCGACACTACCCGTCGCGGGTTCGAATCCCGCCCTGCCCGCTCAGTACTACGTTAGCAAATGCACTGGGGGTTTTTGTCAAGTCACATGGGTTGTGATAGGCGCATGAGGAGGACACTATGAACGGCAGTAGTAGCATCGAGCTGTTTCAAAACATGCTTGATAAACGTCTTCAGCGGATGAAGGAGCTGGAAGAGGAGATGAGGGAGCTAAAGAGTGAGATTGATTCCATCCAACACACCTACACTCTGCACAAGAAGGAAATGGGCATACCGGACCTCGCCCAAGCCCCCCTGTTGGAGCATGGTCTAAGTCTTACAAAGCGGCGTGCGCAAGCTCTCATCCAATGGGCGGAGAGGAACAATGGCATCCTTATTCCCAAGGAAGCCAAGAAAGCCTTGATAGCTGCTGGGCTACTCAGGGCGGGGAAAGGTGCTGGCTGGATTGTCTACGGCACAATTACCAACATGGACTGCTGGGAGAAGATTCAACCTGGGAAATATCGCCTGCAACAGCCAAAAGTGCTAAAGGATGAGTTCGGACGGTCTATAGGTCGCCTGACACCAACAGAATGACTTCACCCCTTGTTGCAGACAACGGATGAACAGAGACAGCCTAACTGCGTGCTTCAAGGGGAACATCACCAAACTGAAAGACCCCCGGGTGGGGACGCCTCTTGCGTGCCTGTAGTGCCCTGGGAATAGGCTGGTGGAGGTTGTGGCTTTCAGGGGGTGTGACATGAGCGAGGGTGTCATTGGAATGGAGGATATGCGTCTGATCTTTACCGTTACCGACGCGATGGGCATCCACCGGGAGAGGGTGAGCGTCCCGCTGGGCAAGGAGGACCCTGGTGCAGTCCGTATGCTGCCAGGCGGCGAGGTGGAGATCGTTGTCCCTGCTACCACACCCCTTGAGGCGTGGCTCCCCATCCTCAAGCAGGAACTGGAGAGGCTGGGGTTTGTGGCTACCGAGGCGGGTGAGGAAGAGGAGGAGTGAGTAGCCAGTGTGGCAGCCCATCCGACGCCATGGTGCGACTCACCCCGCAGCAAGCCCAGGGGCCAACGTCCGCCCTCCACACTCTGATGGGTCAACGTCAGCCTGCAACGCAGCCTGACAATACTAATGCCGGTAGCCGCCTGGGCCGTCAACAGCTTGCAAAGATCTAGGAACAAGTCGCGTAACCAAAGTCCGCATGGGTACGCTTCGCCGCTGCTAATCGCACACCGCGACCACGACCGATGTCTTGTCCTCTCTACTTCTTTGACGGGGGGTTGTTTCCCCTATCCCCTCCTGACGGATTGCCCGTCCTGCTCGGCCAGTTGGGATTGGAGGGACTGCCTCCCCCCTTACCTCCACCCTTTCCACCACCGCCGCCCTTTGCCATCATCATCGCCTTATTCAGCGCTCTCTCCTCCTCAAACAGAGTGGGACTGCCATTATGGGCATCGTGCTCCGACGCGTCAATGGGCAGAAGATGCGATGCAGATGCCGAGCTTAAGCAAGGACAAGCTCAGCAATACCTGCGTTATTTTTGAGCCTGCTAGCAGGGATTGGAAAGATTAGGGATCTTGAGCGGGGCAAAGGCTGGGGTGTCAACAAAGCCGGGCTGTTCCGAGATTTCCTGGAACACCGCCCTTGGGGAGGTATTCTGCCCCCGCCTGAAAGCCGAGGTGGAAGACCGGATTTTGGAGAACTGCCTTTTAGACTCCCGCCCCATCGGGAAAAAGGCTGTCCAGGAACTGGGCAAAGTACCGAGGGTCAACGTAGGTAAACCCCACCTGCTCACACAGCTGGTCATCCCCTTCGTTGTCGCTCACGTACACAGGCCGAAGCTGAGAATAGGCCGCCGCCGCGTCCAGCAGGTTCTTCTGCCTGTCGCGGCTCAAGAACTCGGGAAAGCCCTCTCCTTTGGGGCGCAGAGAAGACGGAGAAACAATGACCACGGAATGTCCTTGCGCCACAAGGTCCCGCAATGCCCTGACGGGTATAGGCCCGAGCCCCGGCTCCAGGGTCCCATCCACGTCAAAACAGAAGAGCATCGCCGGTACCTCCGGGCCCTGCTAGCGACTATAGCGCCGCTAGCAGCAAATTTGCGTGTAGAGTACCGGCATGGCATTGATAAGTCAAGTCCCCAATGCACCAACTGCCAGGTCCCTTCCCTGAGAAACCGCGTGGCCTCGCGGTCCCTGGCCGGCAAGACCGTGGTGTCATTCTGAGCCCCGACAGGTTGGGGTCAAGAACCTCCTTGGAGACCCTTCGCTTTACTTGGGGTGACAAGGCAAGGTCAAGAATGGCCAGGCTCAGCAATAGTTGTACTATGTGGGCGCCCGCTAGCAGGGCTTGGATCGCTTAGCCAACCATGAGCGGGCAATACTAATGCAACAACCCGAATGCTCTGAGCGCAGGAGAGAATCCTACGGCAGCGTCAGGGTCGCCTCCAGGCCGTGCTCCTGCGCCAGGCGCCGCAGCTCGGCCCAGGTCTCGTCCTCCACGAAGATGCCGTCGCGTCGGCGCTCCTGCTCCGTGCGATACTCCAGCTCGCCGGGGTACAGCACCTCCTGGAAACCGGCGGCAGGGGGCGAGTTCTTGAGATACGCAATGAACTCCCCCAGCTCCCGCTTGAACTCGTGCAGGGGGCGAAAGGCGTCCACCTTGATGGCTGCGAGGAAGCTGCCGTCGTTGTGGGGGCCCTGGGGGTCGTGCCCGAAGCCCAGCCCCGTGAGGATGCCGGAGAAGGTCTCCACGGCGAAAGAGAGGCCGTAGCCCTTGTGGCCCTGGTCGCCCCCCACGGGGAGGATGGCCCCGCCTGCGAAGTAGTCCGCCGGGTTCGTGGTGGGGTTTCCCTCCCTGTCCACGATCCATCCCGGGGGCACAGGCTGGCCTCGGGCCTGGTGGACGGTGAGCTTGCCCCCCGCCACGGCGCTGGTCGCCATGTCGATGAACACTGGCCCAGGCAGGTCGCTGGGGAAGGCGAAGCAGAGAGGGTTGGTGCCCAGGCGTCGCCCCCGCCCACCGAAGGGCGCTACCAGCTTTGGGGAACGGCCCGAGTCGCAGGTCATAAAGCCGATCATCCCCTCCCTCGTCGCCATCATGGGGTAGTCGGCCAGCCGCCCCACGTGGCTCTGGTGGAACACCGTCACGCCGGCAATGTTGTGGGCCCTGGCCTTCTCGATGGCCAGGCGCATGGCGTGGGTGGAGACCACCTGGCCAAACCCCCACTGGCCGTCAATGACGGCCGTGGCGGGGCTCTCTCGGACCAGCTTGAAGGGGAGCCTGGGCCGGATGTGGCCAACCTTGATGCGGCGCAGGTAGGTGGGCAGGAGGATGATGCCGTGGGAGTCATGCCCGGCGAGGTTGGCGCCCACCATGTGGTCCGCCACCGTTCTCGACTCTTCGGGACTGGCCCCGGCGGCCAGCAGCAGGTGCTCTGCAAGCTTGTGCAGGAGATCCCCTGTGACAACTGGCATGGTCTCCCTCGCGCGCTACCTCAGGGGTGAGAAGGGCGCCGGGAACAGGAGCTTGTTCTCCTGGCGCACGATCCACTGGCGGGTTGGCGCTGGCCAGTGGCCGCCCTTGGTTGCCTCCTCACGGATACGGACGCGCTCTGCGAAGTCCTTGTAGGGCCAGACGTGGATGAACTTGTTCAGGACGCCCAGCTCCGTGTACCAGCACGCGGCCAGGGGCGAGTGCTGCTCGCGGTAGGGGATGGCCTCGCCCCAGAGCTTCAAGACCTCGGGGATGGCGCCAGGCTGGTAGGTGTAGGTGCGCATCTCGTAGAGGGGCCCCATCTGCCGGGGCTCCAGCGGGCGCATGAAGGGGGCGGGGAGCAGGATCTCCGACTCCTGGGCGACCACCAGGTCGTGCACCCTGGGGGGCCAGTGGGGGTCTTTGGCTGCGGCAGCCCGAAGCGCGGTGCGCTGCTCCAGGCTCTCGTAGGGCCAGACGTGGATGACCTGGTTGAGCGGGCCGATCTCCGTGTGCCAGAAGGCGCCCAGCCGAGAATACCTCTCGCGGTAAGGAAGCCCCTCGCCAAACCGGGCCTCGAAGTCGGCGAGGGCGCCGGGCTTGAGGGTGTAGGTACGCATCTCGTAGATCACGCTTCCCTCCTTTGGAGCGCAGGTTGCAGCGCTGAACGGGGCCGTCTCGCGGGTGTTGGGGCCAGTGTATCAGAAAGGAGCCGGGGTGCCAACGCCTGAATCAGGGTGATGACCAGTCGGGCCATCACCCTGGACGAAGGGCCTTTGCCCTGGGGAGCTCCCCTTTGAAGCGTCTGCACGAGCGTGTAGAATAGGATAACGAATGCGTGGCGCGCACCAGTGCCCACGAAGGCGCAGGGTGAACTGGTAACCGCACCGATTCCAAATGGAGAGCATACGACTTCCAATGCCTAATCCCGCACCAGTGCCCAGCCACGGGTGGGGCACGACACAAAGCGAACGATGAGGAGAGGTGCATGGAGCCTGCGGATACCCGACGTCTCCCCGCAGCCTACGAGCCGGGGCAGGTGGAGCAGCGGCTCTACGACTTCTGGCTCGCTGGGGGTTACTTCACCCCTCAGATAGACCCGGCGCGCCAGCCCTTCGCTATCATCATGCCGCCGCCCAACGTCACGGGGCAGCTCCACTTGGGGCATGCCCTTACCGCCACCATTGAGGACATCATGACCCGCTGGCAGCGGATGCTGGGGAAAGCTGCCCTGTGGCTCCCTGGCGCCGACCACGCGGGCATCGCCACCCAGGTGGTGGTGGAGCGGGAGCTGGCCAGGGAAGGCGTTACCCGCCACCAGCTCGGTCGGGAGGAGTTCGTTCGGCGCGTGTGGGAGTGGGTGGGCAAGTACGGCCATATCATTGACGAGCAGCACAAGCGGCTGGGGGCCTCCTGCGACTGGACCCGCAGGCGCTTCACCCTGGACCCGGGCCCCAGCAAGGCGGTGCGCCACACCTTCGTCAAACTGTACCGGAAGGGCCTCATCTACCGGGGCGAGCGCATCATCAACTGGTGTCCTCGCTGCATGACCGCCCTCTCCGACCTGGAGGTGGAGCACCAGGACACCCAGGGTCACCTGTACTACATCCGCTACCCTCGTGCCGACGGCCAGGGCCACGTCACGGTGGCCACCACCCGCCCGGAGACCCTCCTGGGCGATACTGCCGTGGCGGTGAACCCCGCGGACAGCCGCTATCAGGGCTGGGTGGGCAAAACAGTGCTGTTGCCTGTGCTGAAGCGCCCCATCCCCGTCATCGCTGATGAGGCGGTGGACCCGGCCTTCGGGACCGGGGCACTGAAGATCACCCCAGGCCACGACCCCGTGGACTTCGAGGTGGGGCAGCGACACGACCTGGGCGTGCTCACCGCCATCAACCCCGACGGCACCATGAGCGGGGAGGCCGGCCCCTACCAGGGGATGGAGCGCTACGCCTGCCGCAAGGCCATCGTGGAGGAGCTGGAGCGGGACGGCCTGCTGGAGCGGATGGAGCCCTACCGCCATGCCG
>JACQUN010000202.1 GCA_016210285.1 Chloroflexota bacterium | reverse complement strand
CGCCAGGGGTCCCCGGCGCCGGGCTGCTGCGCATTGATGACCTCTGCGCCGAAGTCTCCCAGCAGGGAGCCGCAGAAGGGCCCTGCAAAGAAGTTGGCGAGCTCCAGAACACGGATCCCTTGCAGTGCACTGGGCGAAGCGGTGGTCATGCTCCCTCCTCAACACTGATGCATCTGGTAGGGCCTTCCGCCAGGTCCCATCAGGACAGCGTGCTAGGCGGACTCAACAATGACATCGCGGCCCTTCGACCTCGAAATCTTTATCCCTATTTTCTGCTCTTCGCATGCCTTGAGGAAAGCGGTGAAGGTGCGAAACCCCAGGGACTTATAGTCAAAGCTGGGATCCATACGGAACATGCGCTGGTGGAGCTTTGCTCCAACGACTTTGCCTTCCTCGTCGCTGGAGGCACGCATCGCACGCGACAGCAGCTCTTGAACTGGTTTCGAGACCACGGCTTTGCTTGTATCCGGGGATGGGCTGGCCTTCTCCAAGTAGATGTACCGGTCACAGGACTTCACGAGGGTTGCGGATACGACAGCCCTCCTTCCTGCCCCGACTACCACCTTTCCACCAGCGCGCAGTTTGCTCACCAGAGGCACAAAGTCGCTGTCGGCAGACACAATAACAAAGGCATCCACAGGCGAGCGATACAGCAACTCAACAGCATCTATGGCAAGACGGATGTCGCTGGAGTTTTTCGCCGAGCCCGAGGCGTGGAAATTCTGTATGGCGTCTATGCCCAAGTTCAGGAGTTGCTCTCTCGCCCCTGGCCGAACCGTTGACCAATCCGCATAGGCCCGCTTCACAATGACCCTGCCTACATCAGAAATCTGGTCGAAGAGGTCTGCCAAAGATTCAACGCCTACGTTTTCGTAGTCAATGAGCACAGCCACGTTCAGCTCGGGGGATTGCCGCTGAAAACTGTTCATGGACAGGCCTCCACGTGTTGAATCATGCCTCGCCGATGGGCGTATTGTATCACCGTGGGCGTGCCCGTCTACGGCCATGAAAACTGCCCAGCAAAGCCCTGAAAAACGCCTGGAAAGCGCCGTGCTCTCCCGCTATGCTATTGGTGTGAAGCGTGGCTGGCACTGCCAGCCAGCGGGGAGTGCAGTAGATGAGCCCGATCGTCCTGGTCTTGCCCCTCAGCGTCCTTTTCAGCACCCTTGGCCTCTCTTTCGTGCTGCGGAGCTTCATCGAAAACCTCGTCTCCGGGTTCCTCCTGCGCCGCATGGGCAACCTGCGGCCAGGGCGGCGGGTCAAGCTGCTCCTCCTGTCCGTCCCACCCCTGAAGGGGGACGTGGGCGCCATCGGGCCCTTTCACACCACGCTGATGGAGGTGGGCGACGGCGAACACCTCCCCAGCATCCGGACGGGAAGGATGGTGAAGATACCCAACAGCGCCATCCTCAACAATCCCATCGTTCTCTATGGCGACACCATTGTGGACGAGGTCATCGCCGAGGTCCGCCTGCCTGTCCCCAGCATGGACAGGGTGATTGCCGATATGAAAGAGGCTGTTGCCGAGGCAGGCCATACCCCCGTGGAGGTCGGCCTGTATCAGCGGGACGAGCATCTCGTGGTCCACGGGGTCTTCGAGGTGCGCACAGGTGTGGCCGCCAACGAGCGCGGGAGAATCCTTCGGGCGTTCCTCGACAGGCAGGCGTCGGTGCAGGAGCACGCGGTGTCAGTCCCAGAGTAGGCGCCCGGGGATGGCACACCGTGGCAGGCGGGCTACTCCGTGCCCAGCCGCCCCAGGATGGCAGCCATGTGCAGGATGGCCTTCTGGAAGTCCTCCAGGCGGATGTTCTCGTTGGGGGCGTGGATGCGGTTCTCCGGGTAGCCCACCCCCGCTGTGCTTGCCACCTGGAGGCCCAGGGTCAAAGTGAAGAGAGACATGGGGCCGCTGCCGGCGATGGTAGGGGAGAGCTGGGGTGCGACCTCATAGGCCTCCCGCGCCGCCTCGCTGACCAGACGCACCCAGGGGGAATCCAGAGGTGTCCGCGCCGGGGCGCTATGGCCGCTGGCCTCCACGACCTGGATGTCCCCAAAGCCCCGTTCCCTGAGATGGTCCTTCAGCAATCTGACGACCTCTTCTGGCTGCTGGTCCGGGACGAGGCGAAAGTCCACCTTGGCCCGCGCCACCGAGGGCACGATGGTCTTGCTCCCTGGGCCGGTGTAGCCAGCCTCCATGCCGCAGATGTTGCAGGCGGGCTCCAGCAGGTAGCGCCGCCTGAAGGGGTAACCCCGCACGCCTCCCAGAAACGCGTCTAGCCCCAGGCTCTGACGCAGCGGCTCATCCTCGTCAGGCAGGGCGCGGAGCAAGGCAAGCTCGCCCGCTGAGGGGCGCCGGACCCGGTCGTAGAAGCCTTTGATGCGCACTCGCCCGCGCTGGTCCTTGAGGCTGGCCAGCGCCCAGGCGAGGCGCCACGCCGGGTTCGGCACCACCCCACCGTAGGAGGAGTGGACATCCCGGTTGGCACCCCTGGCCTCCAGCTCCACGTAGAGGATCCCCTTGAGGCCCAGGGTCACCTGGGGCTGGCCCTCCCAGCTCACCCCGCCACCTTCCCAGATGCAGCCGTCCGCGGCCAAGAGGCCCCGATGCCCCTCGACGAAGGCCCCCAGGTGCGGGCTGCCTACCTCCTCCTCCCCTTCGAGAATGAACTTGACGGCGCACGGGAGACGCCCGCGGGTCCGAAGCCACGCCCGTACTGCGGCCAGCCTCGCCACGAAGCAGCCTTTGTCATCGGAAACACCACGGGCGTAGGCACGGCCCTGGCGAACGGTGAGCTGGAAGGGGGGAGAGTCCCACAGGTCCAGGGGCTCAGGGGGCTGGACATCATAGTGGTCATAGACCAGGATTGTCCGGGGAGAGGCGCCCCCAAGCTCCCCGAAGACAATGGGCGGGCCGCCTCCTGGCGTTGGCAGGAGGAGCGCAGGCATCCCCGCCTGCTCCAGCATCCCCCGCACCAGCGAGGCGCAGTGGTCGACGCCGAGGTTCTGGGCGCTGACGCTGGGCTGGTTGCACAGCCGCTCCAGGTCTCGCAACGCCTCATCGAGGTGGCTCCGGATGTACTCCTGGACGGCCGCGTCCATACCCCCTCCTGGCCAGAAGCACCTAGTACCTGGTTGCCTAAATCAGCGTTACTATTCGGTATCCGCTCGCCCTGAGCTTGTCGAAGGGCGCTTTCGTGGTTCGACAGGCTCACCACGAACGGGATTTGGTAACGGCCTTTTTTCGCAAGGAAGTACTCGGGTTGCTGTCTGCCGCGGGGCTGCCCCTTCCCGCTGCGCGGGGTCTAGGCCTTCTCTTGTGCTCGGAGGATGCCCACCACGGGCTTCAGGTATCCGCCGATCTTGGTGGCGGCAGCGGAGAGCAGGCGCTTCCCCTGGCCGCCGCACTGGGGACAGGGGGCTGGGGTATCTATCTCCTGATACGAGCGCCGCAGCTCGAACTGGCGCCCACACTGAGGACACTGATACTCGTAGATAGGCATGCCTTTGACCTCCGCCTTTGGTCGCCATCAACAGCCAGGGCTGTCAGCAGCCCAGAGCAGCCTGCAACAGACCCCCTCACGGGAGGGGGCGAATGTGCCTCCTATACAGCGTCGAAAGGGATCCCGTAGAGGCCGTACCATAGCTCCAGGGAACCCTCCATGGGAACCTCCCGCTCCAGCTTGGAGGCCAGGCTCATCTCCTGGGCGTTGTCCCGCTCCTTGTCCTTGCCCAGAGGGATGAAGGGGTAGAAGCGACCCCGCTTGAAGTTGTAGATGAAGTACACCTCTCGCCCCTGTGAACGGAAGGGGAAGGCCGCCGCCAGGAGCTGCCCATCGAAGCCCTGGTCCTTGAAGGCCTGCGACACCATGTACACAGCAACCACCAGGTCCTCGAAGTCGGCGTCACGCAGGATGACCCAGCGGTAGCTGTAATCGTCGTCCTTGACGGCGAAGCGGGTCCCCGCCGTCTTCTCCTCAGCCCGAAGGAGACCCCGAAGCTCGGTCTCCATTTCCGTGAAGAAGGAGGAGTCCACCGGCTTGAAGCAGACCCCGGCCTTGCCCACAGGGGTAAGCTGGAAGCGGGTGGTCAGGGTGACACAGGCAGTGGAGATAGCCAGCAGCTTGTCTTTCCTGGCTCCCGCCACCCTGGAACGGCCCAGGAGCACATCCAGGAACCCCACCTATCGCCCCTCCAGGTCCCGGGCAAGGCGGCGCAGCCGCTCCACCCGCTTCTCCACCGGTGGGTGGGTGGAGAAGAGCTCGGCCAGGGCGTTGCCGCTCAGGGCCGGGATGATGAAGAAGGCGTTGGCCGTCTGGGCCCGCCGCAGGTCCTGCTGGGGGATTCGCGCCATCGCCCCGCTGATCTTCATGAGGGCCGAGGCCAGCCGAGAGGGCGCCCCCGTTAGAACTGCGCCTCCAAGGTCGGCTGCATACTCCCGGTAGCGGGACAGGGCCCGGATGAGCAGGAAGCTCAGAAGCCACACCAGGACCGTCACCAGATACGCCAGAATGAAGGCGCCTGCGCTGTTGTTGCGGCGTTCGCTGGTCCCACCTCCGAAGCCTCCGAACAGGCCCATCCACATGAACATGTTCATCATCATGGAGGCTACCGTAGCAAAGAAGCTGGCGATGGTGATGACCGCAACATCGCGGTTCTTGACGTGGGTCAGCTCGTGGGCCAGGACGGCCTCCAGCTCCTCCTTGCTCAGGCGGCTCATGATGCCGGTGGTGACGCAGACCACTGATGCCTTCGGGTTCCGCCCCGTGGCGAAGGCGTTGGGGATGTGGGTCTCGGCGATGGCGACGCGCGGCTTGGGGATTCCCGCCTGAATCGCCAGGCGCTCCACCACCGCATGGAGGTCAGGGGCTTCCTGGGGTGAGACCACCTTGGCCCCCATGGACATGAGCACCAGCTTGTCCGAGAAGTAGTACTGGATGCCCAGCATGATGGCGGCGAAGACGGCTATCACAATCCAGTTCACGCCCAGGGCCCACAGCACGGACACGAAGAAAAGGTAGACCAGCGCCAGCAGGAACATGACCAGGAACATCCTGGCGCTCAGGCCAGGGTCCCTCCCAATATCCCGGCGATGCATCGCCATGTGTATTCACCTCAACCGGGGTGTCTTCGACCCCCTCTTTTCTATTATACCCTTCTGGTGTGGGATGCAAGCCCCCCGACGACCCGGCCGCAGGCGCCGTTCCTAGCCGCCACGCAGGTGTCGGTCCAGGAAGGCGGCCACCGCGGTGTAGGCCTTGATTCGATTGTGGCGCTTCACCAAGCCATGCCCCTCGTCCTCGAAGCGCAGGTACTCCGCCACGACGCCTCGCGCCCGGACCGCCCCGACAATCTGCTCCGCCTCGCCGACGGGGACACGCGGGTCATTCGCGCCGTGGATGACCATCAGGGGTGCCCGGATGCGGTCCACGTGGCTCAGGGGGGAGATCTCTCGCAGGAACTCGGCGTCCCGCTCGGGGTCTCCGTATTCAGCAGCGCGGAGTCTCCGCCTCCAGGGGCCTGTGTTCTGGAGGAACGTCAGGAAGTTGGCAATACCCACGATGTCTACCCCGGCAGCCCAGAGGTCCGGCTGCGAGGTGAGGGCAGCCAGGACCATGAAGCCCCCGTAGCTGCCCCCCATGACGGCGATGCGTTTCGGGTGGCCCCAGCCGGTCTCCTCCAGCCAGCGCCAGGCATACTCCAGGTCCCGCACGGCGTCCGGGCGAAGGCGTACATCGTCCAGGTGGGTGCAGGCCTTTCCATAGCCGGTGCTCCCCCGCACGTTGGGGGCCAGCACGCCATACCCCATGCCCACGAGATACTGGATCACCTGGTTGAAGGTGGGCCGCTCCTGGGCCTCTGGGCCGCCGTGAACGTCAACGACGACCGGCCAGGAGCTATCTGGCCGTGCCCCCGCAGGGGTGTAGAGGAAGGCCGGAATGCGCAGGCCGTCGAAGGTCGTGTAGTGCACAAGCTCGGGCTCTACCAGGGTTTCCCTGGGGACGCCGGCCAGGGAGCTATGGGTCACCTGGCGCACCGCTTTTCGCCGCATGTCGTAGACCCAGACATCCGGTGTGTGGGACGGGCTGCTGAAGGTGAAGGCCAGGCGGGAGCCGTCTGGGGACCACGTGGTCTCCGATGCCCAGCGCGGGTCCAGCAGGGTTCCTCGGGCAAGGCCGGCCACCTCCACCTCCGTGCCCTGGCGCAGGTCGCGCAGGTAGAGGTGAGAGTACCCCTCCTGGTTGCGCGCGTAGGCCAGCCTTCGGCCTCCGGGGGAGAGGGCCAGGCTCTCCACATCCCCAGGCCCGGTGACGAGGTAGCGCAGTCTCCCGGTGCCCAGGTCGAGGTAGGCCAGCCCCAGGAGATCACGGCCCTGGTCCGCAGCCAGGTACAGGCCCTTGCCGTTCCTGGCCCATCTTGGCTCGATGTAGGCAGCCTCTCTCCGATGGGGTGTCAGGAGGTGTGCCTCCCCCGTCTTGAGGTCCAGCAGGTACAGGTCGTTGTCCAGGTTGGTGTTGGACCGGCTGACCACCAGGTAGCGGCCATCGGGAGACCAGGAAGCAACACTGTTGCTGCCGTCCTGCTGCAGCACCGGGCGGGCCTCCGTGGCGCTCGTCTCCTGGACGTAGATGTCGAAGAAGGCGGGGTTGCGCCGGTTGGCGGCGAAGGCGATGGCCTTGCCGTCCGGGGACCAGGCGCCAAAGGTGTGGATCGCCTCGGGCTGCTGGGTGAGAGGGACAAGGGAGCGGCCATCTCCCGAGGCCAGGTAGAGCTGGTGCCGCTCGCTGCCTCCCTGGTCCATGGCAAAGACCAGGAGGTCTTCCGTCGGGGAGTACTCTGCGAGGCCGACCCGCTCGTCGAAGAAGGTCACCTGGTCTGGCCACCCGCTCCTGGTATCCACTGCCCACACCTGGGGCGTGCCTGTGATGTCGGTGAGGAAAGCCAGGCGGCGCCCGGAAGGGCTGAAGGAGGCGCCGTAGGCGCTCCGGATGTTCAGGTACTGTTCAATGCTGGCGCTGGTGGGCATACCGCACCTCCCTGGCTCCCTGCTGGGAGTTTGCCCGTGCCGCTCCTCTTCCATATCGCTGCACGGCGAAGCGTGAACCTCGCGCAGAAGGCGGGATGGGGCAGAGACTGACCGGGACGCAGGGACAGCCTCGGCAGCGACGACCTAGCAGGCTGCGGAAAAAGGGGAAGTGCAGAGGGG
>JACQUN010000192.1 GCA_016210285.1 Chloroflexota bacterium | reverse complement strand
TGCTGGTAGAGGGCGGGTTCCTCACCGAGGAACAGCTTGCCCAGGCCCTGGCCGAGGCGCACAAGCAGAACAAGAGCCTGCGCGAGGTCTTGGCCGAGAAACAGGTTGTCAACGCCGAGACCTACACCACCTTCCTCAGCCTCTACAGCCGCGTCCCCATCGTTGACCTCCAGCAGGTCCAGATTGAGCAAGCTGCTGTCAACCTGATCCCCGAGAACGTGGCGCGCCAGTTCAAGGTTCTCCCTCTGGCGGTGATGGGGGATTCCCTACGGGTGGCCATGGACAACCCCACGGACGTGGAGGCCATCAACACACTGGCTGCCGTCACCGGCAAGCGAATCCAGCCCCGTATCCCCATGCACGGGGGCATCGAGCAGATCCTCAACCAGTATTACAAGGTCACTCCCAAGATCAGCGGGGAGCTAGGCCAGCTCTTGGGCGAGGCACCCCCTGAGGCACCCGCAGCCCCTCGACCGGGGGCTGCCCCGGCGGCTGCGACAGCCGTGCAGACCGTCGTCGGACTCCTCCCTGGGGAGGAGATCGCCCAGGCCCCCATCGTCCGGGCCCTGGACATGGTGATCTCCCAGGCGGTGAAGGACCGAGCCTCGGACATCCACGTCGAACCTGGCGAGGATGCCCTGGTCATCCGCTACCGCATAGACGGCATCCTCCATGAGGCGGCGCGCCTCCCCAAAGGCGCCCAGGCGGCCATGGTCTCCAGGGTCAAGGTCCTGGCGGGCATGGACATCGCCGAGCGAAGGCGGCCCCAGGACGGCAGCTTCAGCATGACCGTTGGGGAGAAGGCCATTGACTTCCGCGTCGCCTCCATCGAGACAGCCCACGGGGAGATGATGGTCATGCGAATCCTGGACAAGAGCACCTCCCTCTTCTCCCTGAGCGAGCTGGGCTTCCAGCCTGAACCTCTGCGGATCTACCAGTCCCTCCTGCAGGCCCCCTACGGCATGGTCATGGTGAGCGGGCCCACCGGCTCTGGCAAGACCACGAGCCTGTACGCTTCCATCAACCAGTTGGACGCCAAGAGCCAGAACATCATGACGATTGAGAACCCCATCGAGTACCACTTCAAGGGGATCAACCAGATCCAGGTGAACCCCCAGGCGGGCATTAGCTTCGCCGCCGGGCTGCGCAGCATCCTGCGCCTTGACCCCAACGTCATCCTGGTGGGCGAGATCCGCGACGCCGAGACCGCCACGACGGCTATCCAGGCAGCCCTCACCGGCCACCTGGTCCTCACCTCCATCCACGCCAACGACGCTGCCTCAGCCATCGTCCGCCTCGTTGACCTGGGGGTAGAGCCCTTCCTGGTGACCTCTGCCGTCATCGGCAGTGTCGCCCAGCGGCTGGTGCGCCGCCTTTGCAGCTACTGCCGCACCATGGTAAAGGTCCCAGCGGACGAAGCCGCTGCCTACCAGGCGGAGATGCAGGAAGCCCGCACCGACTTCTACACCGGCCGCGGGTGCAACATGTGCTCCCGCACCGGGTTCCAGGGACGCGTCGGCGTGTACGAGGTCATGGTCATGAGCGACTCGCTCCGCAGCCAGGTGAACCGGGGCGCCACCGGCCAGGACCTCCGGGCCGAGGCGATCAAGGGTGGTATGATGACCCTGCGCCGCGATGGCATGCTGAAAGCCAGGGATGGCCTCACAACACCCCGCGAGATCATGCGCAGCGTCTTCACCATCAGCTAGGCAGTGCCTCTCCTCGGCCTGGCCACCGAGATGTCCCATTCCTTGCAAACTCCCCTTTGGCAGGAACGAAGGCTGACCATCTCGCGCACCTGTTGTAGGCTCCACCCCCTCCCCCGTCAGGTGTGATATGATGCTGGGGGAAGCCTGGAGTTCAGAATACCCTTGCTCGTGGTAGAACCATGATCTTCCGTTACACAGCCTACGACCGGTCCGGGCAGCGCCGCGTCGGCACGGCAGAGGCAGCCAGTGCCGGCGACATTGAGGAGCGCCTGTGGGAGGCCAACCTCATCGTTGGCAAGGTCAGCCGGGTTTACCGGCTCCCCGCCCTCCACGAGGCCCTTCCCACTGTCTTCGGGCTGAAGCCACGCCACATCGTCACGTTCACGCGGCAGATGGTCACTCTCCTCGACTCGGGCCTGCCGTTACTGAAGGCGCTGGACATCCTTGCCGCGCAACCTCTCCACCCCCTCCTCAAGGCAACAGCCCGTGATGTCCGCCAGCAGGTCACCCAGGGCACCATGCTTTCCGAAGCCATGTCCAAGCACCCCAAGGCCTTCCCACGCCTCTACATCCGCATGGCCAAAATCGGCGAGGAGACGGGAAACCTGGCGGACATGCTGGGAAAGGTGGCGGACACTGTTGAACGCGCCCTGGAGACGAGGTCGAAGCTGCGCAGCAGCCTCACCTACCCCGCCCTGGTCTTCCTGGCGGCCCTGGGCTCCTTGTACGTTATGCTGAACTACACCATCCCTATGATGTCTGGCCTCTTCCAGGAGTTCCATGCCAAGATGCCCATCATGACGCGCATGGTCCTAGTTCTCAGCGCCTTTGTCCATGGTTACGGAAGCCGGGCCTTCCTCGTGGCTCTCGCCCTGGGTGGTCTGGGCTTTCTCTACGGCCGAACCCGCACGGGGGCCCAGCGCCGGGACGAGCTTCTGCTACGACTCCCTGCCCTGGGCCCTGTGTTCCGCAAGACTCAGGTGGCCGCCTTCAGCGACACCCTTACCCGTGTGATGGAGTCGGGTGTCCCTCTGGTGGAGGCGCTGGAGCTGGCCCGCGATACCACGGAGAACCTGGCCCTGCGGCGGATACTGGGGGAGGTGATCCAGAGCGTCACAGCCGGCAACAGCCTTTCGCAGAGCCTCTCGCGCTACCCCCACATGTTCCCACCCCTCGTCACCGAAACCGTGAAGGTGGCCGAGGAAACCGGCAGCCTGGCAGACCAGCTCCGTCTCGTCGCCAAGATCTACCAGAAGGAAGCTGAGCAGGCCGTCGCCGATGTGGTGCAGATCGTGGAGCCGGCGGTGGTGCTCCTCGTGGGAGGCATTGTGGGGTTCATCGCGATGGCGGTTCTCTCCACCGTCTACGGCGTGCTGCCCAACGTGAAGTGAGGGCAGAGCATGCAAGCCCGGCTGGCCCTCTCGCGCCTCTTCCCCCGCAAGGCTCCCCGGAGCAGGGTGCCCGAGCTGAACCTGCTGCCCGAACAGTTCCGACGCCGTGTTGCGCCGACCCTGCGGCAGTGGTTCTACCTCGCCATCCTCTTTGAGGTGCTGATTGCTGTCCTGGTGTACCAGAGCAAGGGGCAAGCATCTGTCCAGGGGGCACAGCAGATGCTGACCAGCTTCCGGGCCAAGGAGGACATCCAGGAGCAGCGCATCCAACGCCTTCAGGCGAGCCTGGTACAGTTGCAGACGGAGCTCCAGCAGCTCAAGGCGGGCCGGCAGGAGCTTCTCCAGCGGAACACCGACTGGGCGTTGCTCCTGGACGAGCTCTTCAAGTCAGCCCCCGTGGGAACAGAGATTCTCACCGTCCGCCAGGTTGGTCAGGGGATAACTATCAGCGGCCTGTCCAAGGATATCGACACGCTGAGCGAGTTCCGCACCAGCATCCTGAACAGCAAGCAGGCGACTTCAGCGGTTCTCACGTCCATCCAGCAGGACCCGAGGCAGGGTTCCGTGGTCTTCACCATGAGTCTGAGGCTCCGTTGATTTCACCTTGATGCAGCAACTGCGGCAGCTCCGCCCCCACCTGGTGTACCTGTTTCTCGCCCTCGTGCTGGGGCTTGCCGACCTGCTCCTTCTGGTCGGGGCGTCCGGAGTGGTCGGCCAGGGCCCCTCCAGGGTGGACCAGGAGCGCCGCCTGCGGCAGATCAGTCAGCAGACGGAGGCCGCGCGGGGGGGGATTGCCACGGAGCAGTTCCCCAAGGTGGGGGGGGTGGAAAACCTGGTCTTGTCCCTGGCATCCCTGGCCCAGAAATCCGAGGTTCGGATCACCGGGTTCAGCACCATCACGAAGCCAGAGGCCCTGGCCGGCCGGCCGATGATGGTGGTTGAGAACAACATGGAGGTCCGCGGGGCTATTGGCGGCCTGGTGGCATTCCTTGACCAGGTGCGCACAGCCACGGTGGAAACCCACGAGGTGACCAGCGTGAGCCTCCGCCAGGAAGGACGAACATGGGTGCTGCAGCTCCTCATCCGGGTGTACGCCGAGCCCTAACCACCCAGCTCAAAGCCTCTCTTGATTCCCTCAACCCCTCCCGGCGGGCGGTTCTCACCGTCAGTCTTGACGGCACCACGCTGCGCCTCACTGCAAGCAAGGGGAGAAGGCTGCTGGCGTGGCTCAGCCTGCCCTTCAACCCCCAGCTCGTGAGTGATGACCTGGTCAATAGCCCGAAGGACCTGGCGGTTGTCCTGCGCAACGCGGCGCGGCGCTTGAACTACGTCCCCTCTCGAGTCATGGCGGTCTATTCAGGCATTCGCAGCGTCTCCCGCGTCCTCACCATCCCAGCGGTCCGAGACGTGAAACCGGAGTTGATCCTGGTCCGGGAGGCCCGCCGTGCCATCGGCGTCAACCCGGACCAGAACTACCTCTTCTTTCGGCGCGTGGGCAAGGACCAGGCCACCGAATCGCACTTCGCCTTGAGTGTGCCGAGGCAGCGCCTCGACTCCTTTGTCCAGACCCTCCTTCAAGCCGGCCTCCGACCCAGTGTGATTGACCTGAAAGCCCTGGCCCTGGCCCGGGCGGTGCAGGCCCCTGACGCCGTCATCGTGAACCTGGAGCACACTGCCATGTTCATCCTTATCGTCATGGACGGTGTCCCCCAGATGGTCAACAACATCCCCTTGGACGAAGCCGTCGCCCTGGACGAGGACGAGGTCCGGGACCGCCTCCTCGCAGAGCTCCAACGCTCCCTGGAGTTCTACCAACAGCGCAACCCAGGGACCGCAGCCGCGGCAACCCCACTCTTTCTCACCGGCGGGCACCCCGCCCTGGAAGGCCCAGCCCTCGCCGACGCCATTCAAAAGGATCTCAACCTCTCCGTACGACCGCTCCAGCCACCCCTCTCCTATCCGTCGGACTTTCCCCTTCCCACCTACCTGGCAAACGTCGGGCTTCTCCTGCGCAGCGCTCACTAGACACCTGGCCCCCCCAGCTCCCCTCCGATCCCCGTTCCTCCTCGGCCCACAACCTCGGCCCACAACGAAGGTGTAATGTTGAAGCAATTTTCTGACAGAAGCCTTAGGGCCTCTTGACAAAAGGGAAAAAGTGTGGTAAAAAGGTGTTACCCCAATTCACAGCGGAGGGATGTGAGGGTGATGAACCCGATGAAGATCAAGAGAAGGGTTGGCTCAGGGGAGAGGGGACTGACTCTCCTGGAGTTGACCGTGGTCACTGCCATCCTGGGGATTATGGCGGCCATGACGGCGGTAGTGGTTTCGGGCAGCGCGGGCCGCAGCCGTGATGTCGCGCTTACAACGGATAAGGCGGAGGTAGAGAAGGCTGTTTCCAACTACGCCGGGAACCACCCCCGTGGGCAATACCCCACCATCAATGGGTGCCTCCCTGGACAGACAAAACAGTCTGATGGAAGCTGCACCGCAGCCACGGTTGCTGCTGGGGCGTTCAATGTGGCGGACCGCACCACCTGGGAAGCCATCCTCTGGGACAAGGCCTTCAAGAGCGGTCAGCAGACCCTGCGCTTGGTTCCAGATTACCTGAGCGTCGGGCTGAAGCAGGCGCAGTGGCACAGCGATGGCACCACCTGGACCCGAACCCTGGCTGACCCGGACGGGGTCTCTTCCACGGCGCTGGCGGCGCCAGACTGCACCGGCTCTCAAGACACCGCCTGCACCTCTTCATCCAAGATCCCCGTGTGGATGCTGGACAAGTACGGAAAGGTGCAGACGTCCATCAAGCCATCGAGCTACTAGGCATGCCGGGGAACATGGCATGGGTGCGCAAGGAGGTGCACACGCGTAGTGAGGGAAGGCGGAAGCAAGTGCAAGACCCGGCCAGAGGGCAAAAGCAAGACAGCACCACACTTCTGCAAGGAGAAGAGAGAATGAGCAAGGTACTCAAGCGGTTCCCCATGGGGCAGCGAGGCTTCAGCCTCATCGAGCTGGCGGTGGTCCTGGCCATCCTGGGCGTCCTGGCGGCCATTGTGACCCCCAACGTCACGGGCTTCCTGGGCAAGGGCCAGAGCTCATCCTGGGATGGCGACAAGAGCTCCCTCCAGACGGCGGTGGACTCCTTCCGCTCCGACTCCAGCAACATCGGCAACAAGTACCCAGTGGCAGCGCTGTTTGATGCTAGCGGCGCTGCCATCGCCTCACCTACCGCTGCGTGCACCGGTGGGAAGGGCCTCGGTGATCCGTCTCCATCCGGCGCCAACCCCACCTCGTGCAACTCGTACATCAACATCAAGGTGCTGGTCAGTGGCAGCGGCAGCATCCCCGGTGGCTTGCTGACGGGCACGGACTCGGTCCGCTCCGCCTACTCGGCCCTGAATCTGGGGGCCACCAACAGCCCCAGCGGCAGCTACGCCTGGTACGTGGATGCCAACGGGTTAGTGAACTCCGCACTTGGGGGTGACACCTCAAAGAAGGGCTACCAGGCCCAGTACCCGTAGGAGCCTGGGCTGGCGCAGGCTTTGGCAAAGGGACCCAGCATAGATTCGACGAGCGAATCCGCTCACCCTGGGCCTGTCGAAGGGTGAGCGGATTCCTCATGTCTGGCAAGCCTTCGGGCTGAGGCCAGGCTCTGACGCCGCGCGCGGGAGGGCCTGCGCCATCCCCCGTCGCGAACGAGAAGGGACCAGGCAGTGGGCAAAGAGGGCGGGAGCGGCTAGAATATTACCATCAGCAGATTCCTGTAAGACCTGGTCAATGAGGGATACGCGTGAGGCTCAACCTGGAGCATGTCCTTCAGACGGAGCGGGACACCGTCAAGTTCCGGCTGCTGGCGCTGCTGGCCATCGCCATCTCTCTCTATCTTCGCAAGGACCAGGTGGTGCTGGCCCCCGCCATGGCCCTGGTGCTGGGCTACCTGGTCTATGGCGCGGCCCTGGACCGCTTCCTCCTGCCCCGGTTTCCCGGGCTCCCGATGCTGGTGGTGATGTTCCTTGCAGACATCGGCACAGTCCTGGCAGCGCTGGCCACCATTGGCACCGATACCCCGGTGTTCATCCTGGTGCCGTTAGTGATTGTCTACTTCTCCCTGTACCTGGGCTACGCTGGCAGCCTGGCTGCTGCTACCCTCACCTCCATTGGCTACGCCGGGATGACCCTGGCGGCGGGGTCCCCTTTGAAGGACATCGTGTCCATCCAGATACCCTTTTTCTACGTGGTGGCCCTCCTGACCGGCTACCTCGCCTCCCAGCGGTTCCGCGAGCGGGAGGAGAAGCGCGCCCTCCAGCAGGTCATTGAAGCTGAGACCCGCAGCCGAGATATGCTGGATGTGGCATCCCAACTGATCGAGGCCCTGGACCCGGCCGCCCTGGCCGCCGACATGGCACGCATGGGGGCCCTCGCCGCTGGGGCGCCTCTCTGCATCCTGTTCCACCTCAACGAGGGGGAGCGCCGGCTGGCGGGCTTCGCGAGCAATGTCCCCCCTGAAAGCCTCGGCCTGCCGCCTCTGGAGCACCTCAGCGAGCCCCTGGAGCAGGATAGCCCCGGGGCCCGCATCGCCCGCGGAGAGGCTGCATCTGTCCGCTGGACAAGCGGCTCCCCGTCGGGCGTGGCGCCCCCGGCGTGGATGTCGTCCCCCCGTCTGCGGGTTTTCCTCGCTCTCCCATTCCAGGGGGCGCGGAGCGGCGTGCCGGGGGTGGCGTATTTCCTGGACACAGCCCCCACGGGCGCGGTCCTGTCCCGAGAGAGGGAGCTGAAGGACTTTGTTGGAGTGGCAGCAGGGGTCCTGAGCAGGGTCACCGTTGCCCCCCAGGCCGAGCAGCGCGGGGAAAAGCTGCTGGGGGAGCTGCGGCAGACCGTGGAGCGGATGGGCCGCTTCCGAGAGCTCCAGGGGCGGCAGGTGCTCCGGGTTGACTCCCTGGTGATTGACCCGGCCCGAGAAAGGGTGGCGATGGGGAATACCCCCATCTCCCTGAGCAAGGCCGAGTTCGACGTGCTCTACATCTTGGCCGAGAAGGCGGGCGCTGCGGTGAGCAAAGAGACGCTGCTCCGAGAGGTGTGGGGCCCGGACTTCGTGGCGCGGGGCAACGTCGTGGACGTCTGTGTCCACCGCCTGAGGCGCAAGCTGGCGCGCACGCCCGATGGGGCTGACCTCATCCGCACCGTGCGGGGCCAGGGCTACATGATCCAGCAACCCCGGCGCTGAGGAAAGGCGCTCTCCCCCGATTCTCCACAGAGAACCTCCCTGAGCCCTTTCCCTTTGGGCTAGGGCGTCCCCTCCACCCCCAGAGACGCCAGCTCCGCCCGCGCGGACGCCACGGTGGCAGCGTCGCCTCCCAGCTTCAAAACCTCCTGGAAATCTGGCACTGCCTGGGCGTTCTTGCCCTGCGCCTTGAACAGCCTTCCTCGCGCAAGGTAGGCAGGGACCAGCTCGGGGTCCAGCGCCACGGCCCTGTCCAGGTCGTTGCGGGCCTCCTCCAGCTTGTTCAGGCCCATCAGGGCGACGCCACGGAAGTAATACGGCGTGGGGTCTTCCTTGTCCAGCTCCACAGCCGCCGTGAAGTCGCCCACAGCCTCCTGTGGCTTGCCTTGCCGCAGATAAATCTGTCCCCGCGCCAGGTGCGTGTAGGAAAGGCGGGGGTCCAACTGGATGGCCCGCGTATAGTCCTGGAGCGCCTGGGGGAGGTTCCCCTGCTGAAAGGTGAGGTTCCCCCGCTCGTAGTAGGCCCTGGGGAGCAGCGGGGCCTCATCCACCGCCCTGTCCAGGTCCTGCCGCGCCTCTGCGATTCTTCCCAGCGCAGCGAAGCCCTGGGCACGCTTTAGCAAGGCGTCTACGAAGGATGGCGCAAGCTGGAGGGCCCGCGTATAGGCGGCCACCGCCTTCTCTTGCTCATTGTGTTTCGACAGGTACTCCCCTTGCAGGAAGGCGGTCATCGCTTCCCCGGTAGGGGTGACGTTCACCGGGCTGCGGGTTGGCCGCGACGAAGGGGGTGCCAGCGGGGTGAAGGACGGGGTAGCCAACAGGGGCGTGCTGATGGCCGCTGGGGCTGTCACCTGGGGAGCGGGGGTCAGGACCGACTCTACACTCGGCCTGGGCTGGACCCGGGCCACCACCAGGCCAATGATAGCGATGCCTCCCATCAGCAGCCACAGAAGAGGGTTTGCCAGCAGGAAACCCAGGCCCCGCATGAGACCGCCCATTCCTCTCGGTTCCTTCCTCACTCCCTGGAAAGCTGAATAGCCTCTCACATCCCCCGATCGAGGGGTTTTCGCAGCCCGTAGCTCAGTCTAAGGGCTGGCCGTGGTCATCAGGCGCACCTCGTCGATGTAGAGGTAGTCTCCCGTGGAGTTCATCTCGGCGTCGAAGGCGATCCGAGCATCGGCGGTCCAGGCGGTCCCGCTGAGGTTGATGTCCACGAAGATGTACTGGTTGTTGGGGTCTGCGGAGGTCCAGGTCTTGACCACGCTCCAGGTGCTGCCTCCGTCGGGGCTGACCAGGGCAAGGGCGGTGTCGCCGGGCTCAAAGGAGTTGACCTTGGCCCAGAGTTGGAGGTGGACCGCCTGCTGGCCCGAGAGGTTGACGCTGCGCTCGACGTAGCCGGTGGAGGAGCGCAGGCGAAGGTGGCGGGAGCCTTCCTTGGGGATGCCGGACTTGTTGACAGAGGCGTCGCCGGTGTGGAACCAGGGGGCGAGCCACCCGGTCCCGCCAGAGAAGTCGCCGGACTCGAAGCCGTCGTAGGCGAGGGTGACGCCTGGGCCGGGTGTGGGCGTCACTGTGGGCGTGGGTGTGGAGGTAGGCGTCGCAGTCGCCGTGGCCGTCGGCGTGGGCAAGGGCGTCGGCGTGGCAGTGGGAATGGGTGTTGCCGTGGCGGTGGCGGTAGGCGTGACTGTAGCTGTAGCGGTGGCCGTGGGGGTCGGCACGCGAGTCCCCGTGGGTGTTGGTGTGGCTGTTGCCGTCGCTGGCGGCGTTGGGGTTGCCGTAGGGGTCGCCGTTGCGGTGGGCGTCGCGGTGGCAGTCGGTGTTGCAGTGGGAGTCGCCGTGGTGGTTGCAGTGGGACTGGGTGTTGCTGTTGCTGTAGCTGTGGGCGTCGCGGCAGGCACCGCGGTCACCAGGCGCACCTCGTCAATGTAGAGGCTATCGCCCGTGGAGTTCATCTCGGCGTCGAAGGCGATCCAGGCGTCGGCGGTCCAGGTGAAGCTGCTGAGGTCAATGTCCACGAAGATGTACTGGTTGTTGGGGTCTGCGGAGGTCCAGGTCTTGACCACGCTCCAGGTGCTGCCATCGTCGGGGCTGACCAGGGCGCGGGCGGTGTCGCCGGGCTCAAAGGAGCTGACCTTGGCCCAGAGCTGGAGGTGGACCGCCTGCTGGCCCGAGAGGTTGACGCTGCGCTCGACGTAGCCGGTAGAGGAGCGCAGGCGAAGGTGGTAGGAGCCGGCCTTGGAGGTGCCAGAGGTGGTGACAGCGGCGTCGCCGGTCTTGAACCAGGGGGCGAGCCAGCCGGTGCCGCCTGAGAAGTCGCCGGACTCGAAGCCGTCGTAGGCGAGGGTGACACCTGGGCCTGGCGTGGGCGTCACTGTGGGCGTGGGTGTGGAGGTAGGCGTCGCAGTCGCCGTGGCCGTCGGCGTGGGCAAGGGCGTCGGCGTGGCAGTGGGAATGGGTGTTGCCGTGGCGGTGGCGGTAGG
>JACQUN010000190.1 GCA_016210285.1 Chloroflexota bacterium | reverse complement strand
CCTCCCAGCGCTCCGGAGGGCCCGGGTCGTCACGGTGGTGGCCGGGATGGAGGGTGCGCTGCCCAGCGTGATCGGGGGGCTGGTGGAAGCACCGGTTATCGCCGTGCCCACCAGCGTGGGCTATGGCGCCAGCTTCCAGGGCCTTGCCGCCCTGCTGGCCATGCTCAACTCATGCGCCCCGGGGGTGTCTGTCGTCAACATCGACAACGGCTTTGGAGCGGGCTACCTGGCGGCTCTCATCAATCGGCTGGTAGCTGCCCAAGGGGAGAAGCACCGCCGCGACGAGATCCCCTAGGAAAGCGAAACGCCCTTGCAACTTCCCCTCCAAGCTGCAAGGGCGAGGCATCCAGGGCCCGCGAGCGGACGATGCCTACTGGCTGACCCGCTTCACTTCCAGGGTCTCCCCCGGCGCCAGGGCTACCCGAAGGACATTGATTCCCAGCTTCAGCAACCAGTAGCCCAGGGTTGCCTTGCTCACGTCGAGCTCTTCGGCAGTGGCCGAAAGCCCGCGTTCGTTGACCAACTCGGGGAGCAGCCGCTCCAGGGGCCGACCATACTTCTCCTCAACCTGAACCATGAGCCGGGTCTTGCGCGCCATGTGAAGCCCTTCCTCCTATCCGCTGGTTGTCCCCCCACGAAGCTATCCTACCACACCTGTCGCCTCTTGTCAAGACTATTTTGATACTCCAACCATGCGAAAGCTACAAAAGGATTGAGGAAAGTTCAAGAATTGTTTAGAACACCCCTGTGTGTCACGACGTGTCGTCTCACAGCCGACGGCAGGCTGCTGGCATTGACGGAAACACCCACCTTTGCTATACTGCCCCTCAGTTTTGCTGGAGGGCAGGAGTGAGCGGCCTGGAGCAGCTTCTCCTTCAGTTCATCTCCACCGTGTACGACCGCCTCGGGTGGCCTGGCGTCGTGGCGCTGATGGCGATCGAGAGCGCCTGCATCCCCCTGCCCAGCGAGCTCATCATGCCCCTCAGCGGGTGGATGCTGATTCAGCAGCAGGGGCTGGGACTGCCCCATCTCGTGCTGGCGGGTTTCTACGGGGCCCTGGGGAACCTCCTGGGCTCCTTGTTGGCGTACTGGGTGGGGGCCAAGGGCGGGCGCCCCTTTCTGGAGCGCTTCGGCCGCTACATCCTCATCACCCGCAAGGACCTCGAGCGGGCCGACCGCTGGTTCGCCCGGTACGGGGAGTGGGCAGTCCTGGCTTCCAGGATGCTCCCCGTGGTCCGGACCTTCATCAGCCTGCCGGCGGGCATTGTCCGGATGAACCTGCTGCGCTTCTCGCTGTACACGCTGTTGGGCTCCTTCCCCTGGTCGCTGGGCCTGGCCTACGGCGGGTACCTCCTGGGCGAGAACTGGGAGAAGCTGCGCACAGCCATGCGCCCCTTTGATATCCCCATCGTGCTGGCCCTGCTCATCCTGGTGGCCCTCTACGTCTGGAACCATATCCGCCACTTCAGGGAAGAGCAGCGCGCCGAGCGCCCGCGCTGACCACGTCGCAGTGACGACGCTGGTGCCCCCTGACCCCAGTGTAGTGCTTCCAATCGCTTCGTTAGCGATCAGGTGCGGCCCGTCCTTTTCACGTTCGTGGTGAGCCTGTCGAACCATGAACGGGCCTGCCCGGCAGGCGCCCCGCAGCCTTCGATGGACAGCAGCTAGACCGAAAGCTATAATGGCGGCGCAGGGGCGTGGAAAACCATGGCAGGGGAGAAGGAGCAGAACGGGTGGGTGGCTGGCCAGCACTCCTGGGGTCAGACCGCTTCCTGGTCACCGTGGAGCTGAACCCCCCCAAGGGGACGGCGGTGGAGGACACCCTTGCCAGGGCCCAGCGGCTGCAGGGGCTGGTGGACGCCTTCAACGTGACTGACTCCCACGGCTCGATCATGACCGCGGCGCCCGTGGCCCTGGCCCACCATCTGGTGGACCACGGCCTGGAGCCTATTCTCCAGATGACCTGCCGTGACAGAAACCGTATCGCCCTCCAGGCGGACCTCCTGGCGGCCTCCCTCCTGGGGGTAGAGAGTATCCTGTGCCTCACCGGTGACGCACCGGGCACGGGCGACCACCCGGATGCCCGGGGCGTCTTCGACCTGGATGCACCCGGCCTTCTTCGGGCAGCCAGCGCCCTGATGGGCGGGAAAGACCTGGCAGGCCATCTCCTCGATGGGGTGCCCCGGTTCTGCCTGGGCGCAGTGGTCAATCCCAACGCACAGGACCTGGGCCAGGAGGTGGCGCGAGCGGACGAGAAGGTGCAGGCGGGAGCACGCTTCTTCCAGAGCCAGCCCGTCTTCGACCCTGGGGTGTCCGAGGCGTTCCTGCGCAGGGTTGAGCACCTCCATGTACCCATCCTGGCAGGCGTTCTGCTGCTGAAATCAGCGGGCATGGCCAGGCGCCTGAGCCAGCGCCTTCCAGACCTCCGCATCCCAGAGCACCTCATAGGAGAGCTGGAGCGGGCGCGGGACCCGGCGCAGGCTGGGGTAGCCATTGCCGCCCGATTGGTGCGTGAGCTCTCTGCCACAAGCAGGGGGGTGCACCTGATGGCGCCAGGCTCCGAGCACCATATCCCATCGGTTCTGGGGCTGGCCGGCCTGGTGGGCCGGCCGTCGAGAGCATGAGAAGAGACGTCACATCCTATGCTCACAGCGGGAGTGGACATTATCGAGATTGAACGGATCGGGCAGGCCGTGGAGCGCTGGGGGGACCGCTTCCTTCGGCGGATCTATACCCCCCAGGAGCTCGCCTACGCCCGGCGACGTCTCCCGCAGCTTGCAGCCCGCTTTGCCGCTAAGGAGGCGGTGATGAAGGCCCTGGGTACAGGCCGGCGCGGCGTCTCCTGGAGCGAGATCGAGGTGCGCAGGGAGCGGGGCCGGGCTCCGAGCGTCCACCTTTACGGACGGGCGCTGGCACGGGCGCAGAAACTGGGCCTGGGGCCCCTTGCTCTGTCAATATCCCACTCCCGCGCCTACGCCATCGCCTTCGTGGTGGGGGAGCTCCCGTGATTATCGTCACCGTCGAGGAGATGCGCGAACTGGAGCAGCACGCCACCCGTGAGGGCGTCTCCCTCGACACCCTTATGGAGAACGCAGGCGCCGCAGTGACCCGCGTGGCGTGGGGCCTGCTGCCCGACCCCAAGAACAGCAGGGTTGTGGCGCTGGTGGGGCCAGGGAACAACGGCGGTGACGGCCTGGTAGCGGCGCGCCTCCTCCAGCAGGGGGGCGCCAGGGTCACCGTCTACCTCTGCACCCTGCGCCGCGAGGAAGACCCCAAGCTCTCCCTGGCAGCAGCCCAGGGGGTCCGCATCGTGGACGCAACCCAGGATACCGACCTTGGCCACCTCAAGGAGCTTCTGGGCAGCGCCCACCTGGTGCTGGACGCCATCCTGGGGACAGGGCGCATCCGGTCCATCGGCGGAGCCATCAAGGACGTCCTCCAACTCCTCGACGCCCAGCGCAGGCAGCGCCCGGGGCTCCAAATCGTAGCGGTGGACCTTCCGACCGGCCTCGACGCCGACACGGGTGAAGTTGACCCCGTCTGTCCCCCGGCGGACGTCACCGTGACCCTGGGGTGTCCGAAGCTTGGCCTCTTCCGCTTCCCCGGGGCTGAGCGGGTGGGCCGGCTGGTGGTG
>JACQUN010000024.1 GCA_016210285.1 Chloroflexota bacterium | reverse complement strand
GGCTTCGAGACGAGCCCGAGAGGGGATTCGAACCCACCAACCTACCGATTACAAATCGGTTGCGCTACCCTTGCGCCACTCGGGCCTCCGCCCAGCTCGAAAGAAATCCTCATCACCAACGGGAAAGGTGCATGGATTTCGACAGGAGTGCCTGGTAATGAGTATAGGGTGCCCAGCGGGCCCCGTCAAGGTCTGCCCTGCCCCAGGAGGCGCTCCTCCGCCTCTCGCTGCACGCGCCGCAGCACCTCCTGGAGGGGAATCCCCCGCTCCAGAGCGATGCGGCGGCACACCTCGTACTCTGGCGCCAGCCCCAGCACGCGACCTTCCAGGCGCTTCACCTTCACCGGGACCCGTCCAAGGCTGCTCTCCACCTCCACCGTCTCCCGCTCGGCCTCATGCCGCTGCACCAGACGGCGCCGGATCCCCAGGGTGGAGGTCTCTTCCAGGATCAAGCGCACGCCAGCGGCCTCCAGGGCCTCCGGCAGCAGCGCACCGAGGAGAACGCCAGGGCGGTTCTTCTTCATCTGGATGGAAGTGTACCACACGTCCAGAGCACCCAGGGAGAAGAGGCGGTCCTGCACGTGGCCGTAGAGCTGCGGGTTCATATCATCTATGTTTGTCTCCAGGAGCACCAGCCTGGCCGAGCCCTCCTCCTCCTCGCCCAGCCACAGGGCAACGACATTGGGGACCTGGGCGGTATCCCGCGTCCCGACGCCATAGCCAACCCGCTCCAGGCGGAGGGTGGGGTTGCGGAACCGGGCCAGCGTGGTCAGGAGCGCCGCCCCCGTAGGCGTGACGGTCTCCCCCGCAGGCTCCCCCCAGGGAGGGATAACAAGCGCCCCCGCCAGCGCCGCCAGCTCCAGGGTGGCCGGGGCAGGGGCTGGCAGCAGGCCGTGCTCCGAGCGCACCAGCCCTGCCCCGAGGGGCAGAGGCGAGGCGTAGACCCGCTCAACGCCCAGCAGATGCAAGCCCGCCACAAAGCCCACCACGTCCACCACGGTGTCCAGGCTCCCCAGCTCATGCAACGGGCTCTGGCCGGAAGGCGTCCGGTGGGCTCGGGCCTCCGCTTCCGCCAGGCGGCGCAGGACCGAGACAGACCGCTCCTTTATCCCCTCCGGCAGACTGCTCTTCCGGACGACTTCCACATGATCCTCCCAGGTGCGCGCCCTGCGGGCGTCCCCTTCCAGCAGGACGGAGAGATGCGTCCCCTGGACTCCGCCGCGCTGGGCGGGCTGGGTGATGAGGCGAAAGCCCGGCATCCGCAGGCTTCCCAGGGCGTCGTCCAGGGCGGGCAACGAGAGGCCAGCATCCAGCAGGGAGGCTAACAGCATGTCGCCGCTGGCCCCGCCGATAAGGTGGAAAAAGGCGCTGCGCATGGGGCCCCTATCCGCCGAACACCAGGCGGATCTTGTGGCTGCTCCACAGCTCCAGGACGATCTCCCGGTCAAGAAGCCCGCGCGGGGACACCTTACCGCCGGGCGCATGGAAGTAGACGAGGGCAGCGGGGTACTGGTGGGCATGCAGAAGGGCCACGCCAAGGGCGGCGGCGACCTGTTGGGACGGCTTGGGGTATCTTCCCACAAGGTTGAGGTGGATGGCCACCGTTGGCAGCCCTCCCACGTCTATCACCAGGTCCGGAACAAACTCGTGGCCAAAGGCCGGCGTCGGGGTGATGCCTTTCCCCCCTGGCTCTGCCACACCCCGCCAAACGTCGTAGGTAACCCCCACCGGGTCCAAGGTGGTGCGCAGCACACCCCTGACCACCGCCAGGACCTCTTCACAAAAGGCCTCACGGTTCAGGTAGCTCCTTTTCCAGGGGGCGCGCCGCAGCGCCCGGGCGAGCTCCTCCACAAAGTCGTTGAGCCCAAGATAGCGAGGAGTGGTGCTCATATGCCCTGGCTCTTCACGAGATTGCCCTCCCTCTGTCCGTGGAGGCGGAGCCCTTCGTTCAGGCTTCCGGTGCGGTACCCTGCCAGGTCCAGGGCGACGTACAGGTAGCCCAGCGCCCGCAGGTGCTCCACCACCCGCCGCCGCACGTCCTCCTGCACCAGCAGCGGCAGGTCTTGAGGCTCCACCTCCAGGCGGGCGATGGTGTCATGGTGGCGGACCCGGAACTGCCGGAGACCCAGGCTGTGCAAGAAAACCTCGGCCTTGGCGATGCTGGTCAAGGCCTCTACCGAGACTGGGGTGCCGTAGGGGATGCGGGAGGAGAGGCACGCCATGGCGGGCTTCTCCCACGTGGGGAGGCCCCGAATTCTTGAG
>JACQUN010000018.1 GCA_016210285.1 Chloroflexota bacterium | reverse complement strand
CTGAAGCGCATCGAGACGCTGAAGCGGGCCGGAGATGAGCAGCGCGCCGAAGAGCTCCAGGGCCTGCAGGCCCTGGGCAGCCGGCTGGACAACGCCTCCATCACCTTCCCCGCTCGGGCAGGGGAGGGCGGCCGCCTCTACGGCTCCATCACTACCCTGACCATCGCCGAGGAGCTCTCGAAACTGGTCGGGCAGGAGATAGAGCGGCGGACCGTCTTGCTGCCGGAGCCCATCAAGGCGCTGGGGACCTACCAGGTCAAGGTGCGCCTCAACTCCCAGGTCACTCCCACGGTCACCGTGGTGGTGGAGGAGGAGCGAGCGCGGGCAGCAGCAGAACCCCCCACCGCGGCCCAGGAAGCCCCCAAGCCTGCCCAGGCGTCCGCGGAGGCAGGGGGCCAGGGGGAGGCGGGGCAACCAGTGGCCCAGCAGGGAACACCCCCTCCTGGAGAGCCCGTGTCCGCCGCCGAGGAGGCCGCGACAAGGGAGGGCGATGTACGCGGAGAAGCTACCTCCACATGACCCCGCTGCGGAGGAGGCGGTTATCGGCTCCCTCCTCGTGGACGGGGAGGCCATCGCCCAGGTAGCGTCCTTCCTCAAGGCAGAGGACTTCTACGGCGAGAAGAACCGCTGGTGCTACGAGGCGTGCCTGGCCCTCTGGGAGCGCAGGGAAGCTATCAACCAGGTGACGCTGGCCCATGAGCTGGCCCGGCTGCGCCGCTTGGACGAGCTGGGCGGCCAGGCCTACCTGAGCCATCTGGTGGCGGGCGTCCCCACCTCGGTCCACATCGAGCACTACGCACGCATCGTGCAGCGCACCTCCACCCTCCGGCAGCTTATTCGCGCGGCCTCAGAGATCGCTCGCCTGGGCTACGAGGGCCCCGCCGACGTAGAGGGGGCGCTGAACCATGCCGATGACCTGCTCTTTCGCCTGCGCACCGGCCGACCCGGCCGGGACTTCGTCCACATCCGTGAGGTCCTGGACCGCTACCTGGAGGAGTCCGCTGCCATCGCGGCGGGAGGCCCCATAGAACGGGGGGTCGCCCCCATCCCCACCGGCTTCACCGACCTGGACCAGCTCCTGGGGGGGCTCCAGCGGGCCGACCTGATCATCCTGGCCGCCCGCCCCAGTCTGGGAAAGAGCGCCCTGGCCATCAACATGGCACGCAACGCTGCCGGGGTGGGTGCAACCGTCGCCATCTTCAGCCTGGAGATGAGCCGCGAGCAGCTCGCCCTCCGCCTCATCGCTTCGGAAGCTGCGGTGGACGGGCACCACCTCCGCCTGGGCCTCTACTCCGAGGCGGAGGAGAAACGCATCATGGATGCGGTGGGCCTCCTCTCCGATCTTCCCATCTACATTGATGACAGCCCCCTGGCCAGCATCGTCGAAATACGGGCCAAGGCGCGGAGGCTGCACCTGGTGCGCCGGACCGACCTCATCATCCTGGACTACCTCCAGCTTGTCGCCGGGGGGAACGGACGCATGGAAAACCGCGTCCAGGAGATCAGCGAGATCTCCCGCTCCCTGAAGGGCCTGGCCCGGGACCTGAATGTCCCGGTGCTGGCCATCTCCCAGCTCAGCCGGGCCGTGGAGATGCGCCCCTCCCACCTTCCGCAGCTTTCAGACCTCCGGGAGAGCGGCAGCATCGAGCAGGACGCAGACGTGGTAGCGTTCATCTACCGCGAGGACCTCTACTTCAAGGACGAGGAGGAGTGGGACCGCCGGTTCCCCGACCGCAAGTACCCGAAGAACATCGCCGAGATCATCGTGGCGAAACATCGGCACGGCCCGGTGGGCAATATCAACCTCTACTTCCGGGACCGGCTCGCCCGCTTCGAGAACCTGCCCAGCAGCGGGGGGAACCCGTGAAGGCATCAGCACCCTCAGCCGCACCGCAGCCTCAAGGCTACGGCAGAATGCCCCCACCCTCAGGCAGGGGTGGGACGCAACCCCCAGGATGAGTCACTAGTGTCGTGACAGGAGAACGTATTGACATATCATGGCGGATCTGTTATGCTGTGCCCCATGAGCAGACG
>JACQUN010000189.1 GCA_016210285.1 Chloroflexota bacterium | reverse complement strand
GTACATCATCTTTGACAAGACCGGAACCCTGACGCGGGGCGAGCCGGTGGTCACTGACGTGGTAGCGTTCGGCGCCACGGAGCAAGAGGTGCTGCGACTGGCGGCCGTTGCGGAGAAGAGCTCAGAGCACCCGCTGGGCGAGGCCATTGTGCGGGGCGCCCAGGCCAGGGGGCTGCCCCTGGGAGACCCGCAGGAGTTCAACGCCATCCCCGGCCACGGGGTGGAAGCCAGGCTCGATGGGCGTGCTGTCCTCCTGGGCACCCGCAAGCTGATGGCCCAGCGCAGCATTGCCCTGGACGGCGCCTTGCCCGAGGCGGAGCGCCTGGAGGGTGACGGCAAGACGGCCATGTTCGTGGCGGTGGACGGGCGCCTGGTGGGCGTCGTCGCCGTGGCTGACACCCTCAAGGAGACGTCGGCCCAGGCGGTGGATGGACTTCGGCGTGTGGGCATCAGGGTGGCGATGATCACCGGCGACAACAGGCGCACCGCTGAAGCAGTCGCCAGGAAGCTGGGCATTGACAAGGTCCTGGCCGAGGTTCTGCCTGGTGACAAGGCCAGCGAGGTGAAGAAGCTGCAGGCTGAAGGCTTCCGGGTGGCCATGGTGGGCGATGGCATCAATGATGCCCCGGCCCTGGCCCAGGCGGACGTGGGGATCGCCATCGGCTCCGGCACCGACGTGGCGAAGGAGACGGGCCACGTCATCCTGATCAAAGATGACCTGCTGGATGTCATCGCTGCCATCCAGGTTGCCCGCGCGACCATGCGCCTTGTACGGCAGAACCTGCTGTGGGCCTTTGGGTACAACACCGTGGCCATCCCCCTGGCGGCAGGCCTCATCTACCCCTTCTTCGCTCAGGTGGTCAGCCCGGAGCTGGCGGCCCTGCTCATGGCCATGAGCTCCCTGTCTGTTACCCTGAACACGCTGCGCATGCGGGGCTACATCCCACCCGTCCGTCGGGGGCCTCGGGGCGCTGCTGCCCCGGCCCGTGAGCTGGCCCCGGCCGCGAGTCGCTGAGGAGGGCCGCTGTGAGGAATCGGAAGCCTTCGGTAGTGAGTGCGTTCATCTATACGCCTCTGGCCCTGATGGCGTCGGCAGCCTTCCTGGGGGCGACCCTGGCAGGGCAGTACTCCTGGGTGGCCCGCGGAGGCGGTGCTGCCTGGGTCTTCGGCCTTGCCATGATCGTCCTGATGCCGCTGGTGACCTCAGCGGTGAAGCGACGGATGAGGGCCGAGTGACGGAGCAGAGGGGGCACTAACCTTTTGCTGTCCGTTCCGTTCTATTTGTGAAGGAATGAGCAAACGTTAGGGAGCAAGGCTGACGTGTCACAAGACAGGCTGTCCGGGGACAAGGAGGAGCCATGTGGTGGATGATGAATGGCGGGTGGAACTGGGGTTGGGGGTTGTTCGGGTTGCTCTGGATGCTGGTGTTCTGGGGTGGAATCATCTTCGTGGTGGTGTGGGCGGTGCGACGCCTCACGGAGCACCCTGCGGATAGGGGCGCTGCCCGGCCCTCGCCGCTAGATATTGCCAGGGAGCGCTACGCCCGCGGCGAGATCACCCGCGAGCAGTTCGAGCAACTGAAGCGCGACCTCAGCTAGGCAAGACAGGGAGACAGCAGCGACTCGATACGAGCGGGTGGATTCACGCATTGGGGAATAGGTAGCGCAGCGGATGTGTGCTTGTTCCACGTGGTTCACACTGGCGATAGGGATCGGGGTGACCCCTGGTGTCGGTGTGCCAGCCAAGCAGGGCTTTTCCCCTGTCAACCCCATACCGTTACTCGGCCTCGGGCTGGGCAACGGGGGAGTGAGAAAGGAGTCGAACTATGGGCCGCAGGAGCGTGGTGCTGATTGTAGCTGTCTCGGGGGTTTTTGGACTGGGTCTGCTGTTGGGCTCCCTGTTCCTGGGAGGTGGCGCATCGGCGGCCCTCCGGGCTTCGGAGGGGTATGCAGGTGTCCCCGCGGCCCAGCAGGCGCCGGACGGGCAGGACTGGGATGAACACCACGTCCAGTGCCAGGGGATGATGGACGCCACCATGTGGGAGCATCACCAGCAGATGCACGGCAACGGGCAGGGTATGGAGCCGGCGCAGATGATGCGGAGCGGTCAGGGCATGATGGGTGGCATGGGGGCGATGGGGATGGGGGGCGGGATGATGGGGAACGCCGGAAGGATGATGGGGCGGTAGAAGAGTAGTACCCGGTGGCACCCGGCTGAGACACGAAAACCTGGGTGTGCTTTGGGAGGACCTGGTGACCCGTGTCTGACTAGACCGGGTTGTCAAGCCCTCTCTCTAAGGCTTGGCTCCAGGCCAGGAGTGGGCCAAGAGGAGGCTAGCCATGCGGGGGAGCAAACCAGCAGCGACTCCGGACAGGGAGAGGCTACGAAGCCATAGGCGTTACGGAAGGAAAGCCAGGGTTGCTTCGCCCTGGTGGTCGTGGGCACTGGGAGGAATTGCGCTGCTAGCGGGACTGTTCGCACTCCTCATATGGGCAGGGCGACCGGTGGCCAGCCCTGACCTTGCCGCACAGGGGCCTTCTACCCCGGCTGGCGTGCCGGGTGCATCCCTCTCAGGAGATGTGGCTGGCGGCGAGCCAGTCCACGTCTACTTCGGCAGCACCTGACATGACTGCCCTGACTACGTGGCCGGCGTGCTCCGGCCAGCGCTGAGCGAAGCCCGCTGGGCAAGCAACATAGCAGTCCATGATTTCTTGAAGCCAGAGGACGGGGCAAAGCTGCAAGCGACCTTCCGGACAACCGGCCTGGACAAGCTCGCACCAGAACAGGCTCGCATCCTTCAGCCTGCCGGATATTTCTACGCTTTTTTCTTGCTCCCGCAGCGCACCGTCATCCTGACCGGCCATCCTCCCAAAGAACGAATCAAGGAGGCCCTCGTGCTCCCGCAGTTGCCCTCCAAACTCCTGCTGAGTCAGGAGGATATGCATAGCGCCGGTACCAAATACGAGGTCTGGGACTTCCAGCAGTCTGTGACGACTTTCCCGCTGAATACCCCGCTGGAGAAGGCGCTCAAGCAGGCGGGGATGCTGCCAGCCGGAGATGGCGCATAGTGGCGAGGAGAATGCTGGATGGTTCTGTCCACTGTGCTGACAGCAGGGCTCGCCGACGGGATGAACCCCTGTGCCTTCGCCGTGATGGCCTTCCTGGTAGCCTTCCTCTTTGGTATCCGGCAGGCCCGCTGGCGTGTACTCCAGGTGGGAACCGCCTACATCGTCGGCATGTACCTCGTCTACTTCGCCCTGGGTCTGGGGGCGCTGCGGACCCTCAACCTGGCCGGGCAGCCGCATCTCATCGCCCAGGTAAGCGCCGGAGTTGTTATAGCCCTGGGCCTCGTCCAGGCGAAGGACTTCTTCTTCCCAGGCCTGCCGCTGCACCTCTCCATGCCCGCTTCCGCATGGGAACTGATAAGAGGCCTGATGCGCCGGACGGGGCTCCTTTCCGCCGCTGCCCTGGGTGGAATCGTAGGACTGTGCACGGTGCCCTGCTCAGGTGGCATTTACTTCGGCATCCTGGGGCTCCTTTCTGCTCAGACGACCTACTTGAAAGGTGTTGGGTATCTGGCCGCCTACAATGGGATGTTTGTGGTGCCGCTGGTGGGCATCCTTGCCGTGATAGGGAACCGCCCTGCTGCCTTGGCCCTGGCTACCTGGGAGCGCAAGAGCACCCGAGTGGTCCACCTGGTAGCCGGGCTGGTCATGGTTGGGTTGGGGGTGTTCATCCTGATCTGGACTTCCTAGCAGGCCCAGGGGGAAGGCAAATCGTCAAGGAGGTGTCCACATGCTTTCGGTGACTCCAGAGGCCCGGGGAAAGCTCGAGGAGGTGCTCACGGCCCGGGGTGCCACCAGCTCCTATGTGCGAGTGGGGGTGGTGCGCGGCCCTCATGGGTGCATCCACGGCTGGAGGCTGGCCCTTGAGGGTATGGCAGGGCCAGAGGATACCATCGTACAGGCAGGAGACATGCGCCTCCTGGTGGAATCTGACCTTGTAAAACCCCTGGAAGGGGCAACCATTGACTACCGGGAAGACGCGATGGGCATCGGCTTCGTCATCGAGGCGCCCAACACTCCGCCCCCGATGCACGAGCAAGGCGGGAGTTGCCATCACTGAGCATGGAGACCTCTTATGGGGCATGAGGCGGCATGTCACGTACCCCACGACGTAAGGGTGCCGGCGGGCGAGCCCGCCACTTTGCGGCGCATCCTGCCGGTGCTTGTCGGGCTGTCCGGCGCGGGGATTCTGATTCTGCTGTACCTTGGCATCGTCACGTGGGCGCAGGGCTGGGCCCACGCCCTGGAGTTGCTTTCCAAGGACCGGGCCTTTGTCGCCGCCATCGCGGTTGGCTTTGGAGTGCAGCTCGGCCTCTACAGCTACCTGCGCCTGGTGGTCCACCATGCGGT
Organism: Chloroflexota bacterium; assembly: GCA_016210285.1. The sequence continues at coordinate 5,994 of JACQUN010000189.1, read as the reverse complement.
CCGGCTGGCGATGCCTACGGCGGCCACCGGCGTCGGCACCGGGGCCTCGTCGGCGGCTATGGTGGCCTGCTGCCTTCACCACGTCACGGATGTGCTGCCGGTGGTGGGGTTGTCCGGCGCGGCGATCTTCCTCAATGAGTACCGCATCCCTTTCATGGTAGCGGGCCTGGTGGTCAACGCTGTGGGTGTGGCTGTCATGCTGCGCATGGTGCAGCAGGGACAAGCACATCTGCGGAAGATGCGGGTGAGTGCTGCGGCGACGGGGGCTGGGTAAATGCCTGTCCGGAGCTGGATGCCCAGGGGTCTCGCAGCTCTCTTGCTCGCCCTGCTCGCAGGGGCGGTCGCTGTCTCGTGTGCATCCCAGGGTGAGCCGCCGCCGGAGCAGGGGACTGCACCCCAATCCCTGACGCGCGTTGACGAGGGCCAGGGCGGGGTCACCGTCCAGGCCACCTGGGTTACCACGGCCTCTCTTGATGAGCTCAAGGCGGGTCCCCTGAACGACTACCCTGCTGACAGCTTCGTGTTGATTCTTCTTAGTCTGGACACGCACTCTGGTGACCTGATGAGCTATGACCTGCCACGCCTTGCTAGCCTTGGCGGGCGGAGTGGCTCTCTCATCGAGGCCTCAGCCTGGGTGCGGCTCGCAGACGACAGCCACCATCGAGAGGGGGTCCTGGTTTTCCCTGGAAAGGGCAGCGAGCAATGGCAGGCCCAGGAGGGGAAGGCTGAGTTGACGCTGCAGGGGATAGCGGGGGTTGCCCAGCGTTCCTTCCGCTGGGAGTGGTGAGGGTGGAAAAGCTGATCGGGTTGAGGTCCGAGGATGGGCGAGCTGATCCTCCAGTGGTACAGCATCCTGAACGGGCTGTTTGCGTGGGTGTCGGAGCCCCTGGGCCAGCTTGGGCGAGGGGTGGACCTGCCCCTGGTCGCTGCCTTCATCCTTGGGCTCCTTGGGGCGCTGGCCCCCTGCCAGCTCACGGGCAACGCCGCTGCCATGGCCTATGTCTCCCGTCACGGGACTGAGCGGAAACTCGCAGCCTTCACGCTGGGTGCCTTCATCCTTGGGAAGGTGCTGACCTATTCCGCCCTGGGCGTTGCCTTCTTGTTGCTTGGGCGCGAGGCTTTCTTTGGCTCAGTTCCCCTGGTGAGGGGGGTGCGCCAGGCACTGGGTCCGTTGTTTCTTGTTTCAGGGCTTTTCATGCTGTTTGGGGCCCGCTTGACTGGAGGGGTCGGAGTGAAATGGGCTGCGGGTTTGCAGAAGCGTCTGCCCCAGGGGAGTGTCCTGGGCGCCTTCTTTCTAGGGCTCATCCTCTCGCTGGCCTTTTGCCCCACCATGTTCTGGCTCTTCTTTGGCTTGACCCTTCCCCTGAGCATGGGGCAGGGTGCCGGGCTGCTGAGCCCGAGCGCCTTCGCCCTGGGGACTTCGGTGCCCTTGCTGCTGTTCGGTGGGCTGCTCCTGGCGGGACAGGGCACGCGGTGGTTTCTCCAGCGGAACACCCGGGTGTACCGTTTCCTTCGTCCGCTGGCGGCGGTGGTCTTCATCCTGGTCGGCCTCAACGACACCATTACCTACTGGCTTCTCTAGCACGCGGGACACGCCGGGGCACACGCCGTCTCGCAGCGTTGCCAGCCGCCTGATTTCTTCGCATGGAGCGAAAGAATCCGTAACCCCCGGACCAGTACACGAGCTTGACGGCTATGGGGAGTGCAGCTAGACTTGTTTCTGAGGGGGTAGCTTTTTCTGAAGGTGCAGAGAGATCTGCTACGAGCAATTCCGGGGAGTGTGGGAAGCTACGGGCTGATGCTGGTATTGGCACTGGCCCTTGTAGCCCTCACCGCCTGTAGCAACCCCTCCGGCTCCGACCGCCAGGGTGCGCCAAGGCTGACCTTCGATCGCCAGCTCATTGATTTCGGCGACATGAAGGAGGGCACTGAGGTCAAGGTGCTGTTCACCCTGCGCAACGAGGGGGGAAAGCCCCTGGTGATTGAGAGGGCGATCACCAGGGTGGTGCAGGGCTGCTGTCCGGTCCAGCCTGCTTTGAGCAACAAGAGTATTTCTCCGGGCAAACAAGGCACTCTGGCACTGAACTTCACGATGGGCGAAGGTATGGGAGGGTATCACGTCTTCCAGGTGGTTGTCTCCTCGAACGACCCGGCGCAGCCGGAGGCTATCCTGGAGGTCAGGGCCAACTTCGTAGCCCCGTAGCAACGAGGGGGGCGAGCGCCATGAGCAGCGGCGCCAGGGCAACCACTGCCATAGAGGCGTCTGCCTCTGGGTGGGATCTCCTGTCCATAAAGCCAGTGCGGTGGTTCCTTGTAGGGCCCCTCTACCCGGGTATCCTTCAAGCCCTGTCGCTCCTCATCTTCGGCCTGGTGATCTACTTCGCCCTCTACGGCACCGTCCGCCCGGCGCGGAACTTCGCCACGGTCGTGACCTGGACCCTCTGGTGGCCCATCCTTCCCCTCACCCTCCTCCTCTTCGGGCGCGCCTGGTGTGCCGTATGCCCCATCACGGTGGGCATTGAGGGTGTTCAAAAGGTCGCCAGGCCAAGACACACTCCAGGGCGGTTTCTGCGGCGGTATGGCATCTGGATCATGGTCTTCACCTTCCTGCTCATCACCTGGGCTGACCCTATGTGGAACATCATCGCCTCGCCCAGGGCGACAGGTGTGCTCTTGCTGTCGCTCTTCGGGCTGGCCGTGGCTACGGCCTGGTTCTATCAGCGGGGCACCTTCTGCCGCTACCTCTGCCCCATCGGCGCGCTCACCGGGCTCTACGCAATGACCTCGGTGGTGGAGCTACGGTCCAAGGATGCTACGTGCCAGGGCTGCGACCAGGTCTGCTACAAAGGTGATGGCAGGATCCAGGGCTGCCCCCTCTACGAGTTCCCGCGGACCCTGGACACCAACCGCAACTGCAACCTGTGCGCCCGCTGCATCAAGAGCTGCCCCCGGGGTTACTTTGAGGTGCGGCTGAGACCGCCGGGCCGGGAGCTCTGGGGCCTGCGCAGTCCGCAGGTGGGTGAGGCGGTGCTGGCGCTGCTGCTGGTGGGGCTGGTCTCCCTGCAAACCCTGCTGATGACCAGCGCCTGGGGCAGCTACATGCAGTGGGTTATAGAAGGTGGCTGGGTGGAAAGCCACAGGCTGGCCCTGACGCTCACCTTCCTGGGGGTTGCTGCTCTGGCAGTGGGCGCATACCTGGGCGTGTCGCGGCTGTCCAGCGGGGGCGGGTCCTGGCGGCGCAACCTGGCGAGCTTCGGCTACGCATACATCCCCCTGGCGCTGGCGGCCCACCTGGGGCACAACACGAGCCACCTCCTGGGCGAGGGGGAGCGGGCCTTGAAGACCGCTGGGGCAGCCGTGGCATCCCTCCTGGGTGTGAGGGTCCAGGTGGACTATGGCAGCACGAGTATGCCCCTTCTCTCTGACGTCTGGATGATAGGTCTGGTCATCCTTGGTGGCGCGGGTTCGCTCTACACTGCCTGGCGGGTGGGGAAAAAGCTGAAAGGCCAGGGGAAGGGCTCTGCCCTTCCCCACCTCATCTTCTTGCTGGTGCTGGCTGGGCTCTTCATCCAGCTTTTCCTGCTGCCGATGAACCCCCGCCACAGCCATTGAGCCTGGAGGCAGGATGATGCAGATAGGTTTCCGGCGCCCGTTCCTTGCGCCTCTTGCCCTCGCCCTTCTGCTGGTTCTGTTAGTAGGTGCGTGCGGCAAGGGGAGCAACACGGGTGCGAGTAGGTTCCCCGACTATGTCTATGCCACGAGCCTCAGCCTGGAGTCCTACAGGGCGGCGGCGTCCCTGCCTGACAGGGTGATAACCCAGATGCCCTGCTACTGTGGCTGCGAGGCAGCCCCCAGCAGACACCGCGACCTCAAGGACTGCTTCTACCTGGCGGATGGCAGCTACAATGACCACGCTGCGGGCTGCGACCTCTGCGGCAAGATCGCCACGGACGTGGCCGCTGGGCTCAAGAAGGGCAAGAGCCTCAAGGAGATACGCTCCTCCATAGATGGCACCTACGCTGTCTATGGCAGGCCTACCGAGACGCCGCCGGTTCAGGAGTAGTTGGCGCCACATCCACGGGGAGCGGTCCCACGAACACCTTGCCACAGAGCCAGGGCTTCGGACCCCATGCTCCTCTTTTCCCAGGCCCCTGCAAGGCGCAACCCCAGGAAGCGGCGGGAACGAAGGCTGCCCGCGCCAGGGGCCGTTCATACGCCTGGGTTCTGGAGGAACTCCAGGATGACGTGTGCCAAGGCCTCGGGGTCTTCGTAGGTCTTGAGGTAGGAGCCGCCCTTCCCCACATATGTGCGCGCACGCCGTATCCGAGCTGCCACCGGATCAATGGTGCGGCGGAGGCCGTCTTCGGCGCCGGCCATCACCAGGGTGGGGGCCTGGATGAGGGGCAGGCGGCTCAGGATGTCGTACTGGTAGAGGGCAACATACCCTTCGTGGTAGCGAGTACCTGCCATGAGCTTCCAGAGCACCTCCGCATTGATGGTCTCCAGTACCTTCCGGGAGTAGGGCCTGGGGAACGCCGTCTTGACCCTGCCAGTGATGTCCTCCCACACCGCCATGAGGTGGCTGCCGTCGTCCTTCAGGACGATTGGCTGTAACCGTTGCATCAGCTCTGAAGGGGGTTCCGGCCAGTAGGGGGTGCCGTCCAGGATGAGCTTGTCCACGCGGGAGGGATAGGCTGCGGCCAGCTCACACGCCCAGGTAGCCCCGGTGTGGTGGCTGTAGACAGAGGTGCGCTCAATGCGGAGCGCATCGAGGAAGGCGACGAAGCAGCGGGTATAGTCGGCGACGGTCCACTGCTTTGGCGGCTTGTCCGACATGCCGAACCCAGGGGTGTCCACAGCGATCACGCGGTAGCTCGGCGCCAGGAATGGGGTCGCGCCGTCAAAGCACTCTGAGCAGGTCGCCGTCTGGTGGAAGAGCAGGAGAGGCTGGCCCTGGCCCGCGTAGCGGTAGTGGAGCTGGCCGTAGGGGGTGTCCGCGTAGGCTCGCCGGATGGTGGTGGTCGTGGTGGTCATGCTTTCCTCCTATCCCAAAGGCTTACCCTGGTGTTCTGTTGTGCTCGGCTCGCGCGTAGTCATCTGAGCCCTCCCGCCCTGAGCGGGCCTCAGGGCAGGGTCCGCGAAGAATCTCTCACCTCGCTCAGGGTGATAGGGGCTTTGCCGGGGACTTCCTGTGCAAGGCTCAGTCCCTTTATGCCCTAGCGTTCGCCAGGAAGTCCAGGATAACACGCCCCAGGCCGTCCGGGTTGTCATAGGTCGTGAAGTAGGAGCCGCCAGGGACGACCCGGGTTTGGGCCTTCCGAATGCGGGCGGCGGCAGGCTCCAGGCTGTGGCGGAGGACATCCTCGTCGCCGGTCAGGAGCAACGTGGGGGCCTGGATAAGGGGCAAGCGGCTCAGCATGTCGTGGTTGTAGATGGCAAGGTAGCCGTGGTGATACCGCTCTCCTGCCATGGCCTCCCAGAGGACCTCTCGGTGGATGATCTCCAGGGCCTCTTTGGTGTAGGGTGTTGGGAAGAGGCCTGGCCTGAGCCGGCCGGTAATGTCACGCCAGACGTCCATCAGGTGGCTGCCGTCGTCCTTCAGCTCGATAGGACGGATTCGTTTCATGAGCTCCTCAGGAGGCAGATCCCAGTAAGGCACGCTATAGGCGATGAGCTTGTCCACGTAGTCCGGGTAGGCGGCAGCCACTTCACAGGCCAGGGCAGCGCCGGTGTGGTGTCCGAAGATAGCGGTGCGTTGGATGTGGAGCGCGTCAAGGAACGCAACGATACAACGGGCGTAGTCTGCAACAGCGTACCGATGGAGAGGAGGGTCTGACATCCCATAGCCGGGGGTGTCAAGGGCCAGGACGCGGTGGGAGGGCGCCAGGGTGGGCATAAGGAGCTCAAACTGCTCCGAGGAGCTGGCGGTCTGGTGCAGGAGGAGGAGGGGCTGGCCCTGTCCTGCATAGCGGTAGTGGAGCTGGCCGTAGGGGG
>JACQUN010000186.1 GCA_016210285.1 Chloroflexota bacterium | reverse complement strand
GGCTGAGGGGGCGTACCACAGTCCGTTGCTACCCAGGGCAAGGGGGAGGAGGCTCACCCGCTGGAAAAGTGGGCTGAGTGCCAGCCCCAGGGCCCGGAAGGCAGCGCGCGGCACCCCGATGTCCGCCAGGAAGAGTTGCCCCACCACCCCCGCCTGTTGGCCCCGGGCGAGGCCGGTCTTGGGCAGCGCCAGGGTCAGGGTGGCCGCCGCGCGGATGCAGCACGGTTGAACCTCGCCGGTTGTTGGCTCCAGGCCGGCGGGCACGTCCAGGGCCAGGATAGGCGTACGGGAGCCATTGGCTGCCTCGATAAGCCCTGCCAGGGGCTCCCGGGGCGCCCCCTGCTGCCGGTAGCCCAGCAGGGCCTCTACGATCAGGTCTGCCTGGTGGAGATGCCTGGCGCCCATGGGTGGGCCGAGGAGGGAGAGCCCCATCCGCTCCAGGATGGCGGCCTGGTGCTCCGCGGTCGCCCTCAGGGACCCCCGGGGTAAGCCCAGGACCACGACCACCGAGGCGCCCCGATTGGTAAGGTGGCGAGCTGTGGCAAGGCCACTCGCCCCGTTATTCCCCTGCCCCACGAGCACCACCACCTGCCGGCCCAGCAGGGAGGTCCCGAGCACCAGTCGCGTCGCCTCAGCCACGGCGGCCCCGGCCAGCTCCATCATCGAAAGGATCGGGATCCCCCACTCCTCGGTGACCAGCCGGTCCACCTGGGCCATCTGTTCGGCGGTAATAGCCGGGACAACCGTTTCAACACGCCCGGTCACAGGTTTTCCCTCTGGAAGCGCCCCTGGTATCCCTCGGCCACCGGCGCCTCCAAGCGGTAGAACACCAGCTGGAGCACCCGAGAGTCCCTTGCCACCCTGAACCCCAGCGGGTGATAGACCACGAGCAGGGCCTGGGAGCGCCCACGGTAGCCGGCATCCCATACGGCGTTGTGGATGGCCACGCCACAGCGCAGGAGGCTGGAGCGAGGCTTGCCCAGGGCCATGAGGTCCAGAGGCAAGTTTACCACCTCGTTGAGGGTGATGAGGTGCGGGCCGGGAGGCAGATGCAGCCAGCCGCCACGGTCAAAAGAGAGGGTGCTCGTCTCCGCCAGACGCCGCTGGGCGTTGCCGAGCCCCAACTGCCCCGGCCGTGTGAAGCCCTCCACCCCTCGCAGGGTCAGGTCAAACCCGTTGGGTTGGAGCTGTGCTCCCAGGTCCAGATAGCCTTCCACCAGGGGTGGGCTGGCCTCCAGAAGCCGCGCGATAGTCGCCCGATCCAGGCAGGAGCCGCTCACGCCACGACCTCCCCTTGGGATTGCATCCTGCGGTGGGGCTTCTGCCGATTCAGACGTTCCAGCACCGCCAGCGCGAAGGGGGAAAGGCCCGGCTCAGGGCGGCGCTCCTCCGGAGCGAAGCGGAGGCACTTGGATCTCTCCATGGCCCGCTGGCGCAGGGCCTTTGCTGGGCAGGCGTGGGCATAGAGGCAGTAGCGGGGAATGCACAGGGTCCAGCGGATGACGCCGGATCGACGAGCTTTCATGGCTCCACCCTGCCTCCAGTGGGAGGCCGGAGGGGGTACGGTAACAGTTTAGGAAAAGATTCAGAAAACGACTACATTAGAGCACAGGTGGGCGGAGTGGTCAAGAGGGGCGAGGGGCCCGAGCAGGTTCTCTCGGTTCTGCCGGCAGTGTCGTGCCTGTCATTCTTGAGGAGCCCGTTCGTTTCACTCAGGGTAAACTCAGCGACGAAGAATCTGGTGGGGCTGGGCTTCTTTCCCCTACCCCAGACCCTTCGCAGAGTTTACCCTGAGTTGCCGAAGGGTGACAACCGAAAGACCCTGACGCTACCCATCCACGCGTATGCGCTATCCAGAGCTCCTGGCGCCCTCCTACGGGGCTACCGCGCTGGGCGCCGCTGGGGCCTGCTCCAGGCGGGTCTGCTCATAGCCCTTGCGCTTCGCCACCAATCGGTAGGAGAACTCCACGCTGGCGTCGCCGCCGCGCAGCTTCACCTCAAAGCCCGTGGGGGTGCGCTGGCTGACGTAGAGCTCAGC
>JACQUN010000188.1 GCA_016210285.1 Chloroflexota bacterium | reverse complement strand
GGTCGGCGTGGCCCCATTACCCTGGACTGGTGGAAGTTCTCCCAGGGCCTCACCAGCAGGCCGGTGAAAGGGATGCTGACCGGCCCCTACACCGTGGCGGACTGGTCCTTCAACGAGCACTACCCCACCTTTGAGTCCTTTGTCCTGGCCATGGCCCAGGTGGTGCACGAGGAGGCGCTGGACCTGGAGCGCTCCGGCGCCAGGTACATCCAGATTGACGAGCCTGCCGTCTCCACCCGCCCCGAGGAGATGGAGCTGGCCTCCCGCGCCCTGGGTATCGTCACCAGGGGGCTCAACGCCCTGACCATCACCCACATCTGCTATGGCGACTTCGCTGCGGTCTTTGGCCAGCTCATCGCCCTGCCCGTGCAGATGTTGGACCTGGAGACGGCCAACCGCAACTACGACATTCTGGACCTCTTCCGCCAGCACAAGACCGACAAGTACCTGTCTATGGGGGTGGTGGATGTCCACAGCCACGTGGTGGAGAACGTGGACCAGGTGAAGAGGGGGATCGCCAGGGGGCTGGAGGTCTTCCCGCCGGAGCGGCTGTACATAGACCCGGACTGCGGCCTGAAGACTCGCACCGAGGAGGAGTCGGTAGCCAAGCTGCGGGTGATGGTGACCGCGGTACGGGAGGTCAAGCAGGAGCAGGGTATCGAGTAGGGAAGCTGCTGAGGACTCCTGGAAGCGGGCCCTGACCTTCTTCTCTCAGCACTTGCGCTAGCGACCTTCTGCGCCGGCACTGGGGCCCGCCGGGCAGCTTTGCGGAGAGACCCTCGCGTGGCGCTCCACAGGAGGGCGCATCATGGCGGACCCCCATCTCCTGAAGCGAGTCCCATTTTTCACTGGCCTGGAGCCAGAGGCCCTGGGGAGGCTGGCTGCCCTGTTCCGCCCCAGCCGATACCGGCGCAACGAGGTGATCTTCCACCAGGGGGACCCAGGGACAACCCTGCACCTTATCACCGAGGGGATGGTCAAGGTCGTCCTGCCATCCCTGGAGGGAGAAGAGCGCATCCTGGCCTTCCTCTCGGTTGGGGACTACTTTGGAGAGCTCTCCGTGCTGGACGGCCAGCCCCGTTCCGCCACCGCCGTCGCCATGGAACCAACGGCGACCCTTACCCTGCAGCACGCTGATCTCCTGGCATTCCTGCGGGGCAACCCAGCAGGGGCTGTGAGCACCTGCATTGTCCTTGCAGGGAAGCTGCGGCGGGCTGACGCCCTGCTGGCTGATGTCTCGTTCCACGACCTCCCAACGCGGCTGGCCAAGCGCCTGGTCGAGCTAGCCGAGCAGTTCGGCCAGCCGACGCCAAGGGGGGTGGTGATCCAGCGGCGGGTCACCCAGCAGGAGCTGGCGGCCATGGCTGGCGCGACACGCGCCCGGGTCAATCAACACCTGCGCCGATTTGAGCAGAGAGGGCTCGTTGAGCTCGGCCCGCCCCTCCTGATTCTCAAGCTGGGGGAACTGCGCCAACAAGCCGCCTGACCACCCTGACCCCTCCAACGCGGAGCGTGCACCCCACCTGGCAAACACCGCCATTCTGCCTTTCCCGCCTATCCTTCTGCCCTTCGCCCGGCGTCGTTCTTGCCCCTCGCAAAACCACGCCCTGAGCTTGTCGAAGGGTCAGGATAGAATCCGCGAAGAATCGCCACGCCGCTCAGGGTAGGCTCCGGCAAGAATCCCAAGGCCCTGCTCAGGCCGACCGAGGCCTTGCAAGACCGCCTCTTGTGCCAGAGGGGTGTTCCCTGAGAGGGCTGTGCCCCAGGGAACACCCTTTCTGTTCTTCGCAGCGTAACGCCTGCCCTTGCCCTGCCTGTACGCTGGCAGTGGAGCAGAACGAGGGCAGGGGGTTTGCGATGCTGATGCCAATCATGACCCAATGTCGGCTGTGCGCCACCAAGTTTGAGGAAGTGCTCTACAGCGAGGATGGCCGCCGCTTTGTCAGCCCAGTTCAGGGACACGTCCTGGAAGATGGCAACCCCTGGTGCCCCCGCTGCATGGAGCGCATCCTGGGAATCGTGCGAATGCTTCTCAGGGGAGTGTACCTGGCCCCCGAGCCATACCCAGGCACCAGAAGGTGAGAGCTGTCGAAGCAATCGGTTGCAGCAGCCAGACGGTTGCCTTGGGTCTAGCAGGCTGCGGAAAAAGGGGAAGTGCAGAGGGGCGAAGCCCCTTTGCCGGGAGTCTGAGGG
>JACQUN010000185.1 GCA_016210285.1 Chloroflexota bacterium | reverse complement strand
CTGCGATTGGAGTGTCAGGGGTGCAGGGCAGAGTTTAAGAATTCGATCTATGGCCTCGCGCAGCCGCATCTCCTTGTTGAGGAGCCCTGCCATGATAGTCTTCCCCGCCCCGGGGTCGTCGGCCAACAGGAACCTCAGCCGAGGCTGAGGCAACATCCTCTGGTAGACAGCTTCGATCTGATGGGGAAGGGTGCGGATGCCGGAAAGGCTCACGGCGAAATGCCGGTCATAGGCGTAGGCCAATCGGATGCGCGCTGATTCGACGAGCAGGCGGAGTTTTTCGGGGTCTGCTGGGGTACCAGCGTGGAGAGGCGGAATGGGAATCCCCACCAGCGCCTGGGCCTCCTCCTGTGACAAGACGGTTTCTTCCAGGCTGCCATCGGCCAGACGCACACGGCATTCATAGCTGCTGCCCAGAGGACGTACAGCTTCCAGCGCGACCAACTCATTGAAGTGGCCCGCTAGTTTATCATTCTGTCCTATGGGAAATCTATCCACTTTGTCGGCCCTCGCCCGTCGCTAACTTGGTTCGTTGATCGATCTAAACGCGCCGAGCCACTTCACACGGCGAGAGAACACAGTCACTGCTCGATAGAACCGCTCATCGGCAGTCCACAAGTCACAATTCAGCGTCTCTGCCAGAGCCAGGTAATGTGCGTCGTAAGCTGCGTCTTGGCGCAGTTGGGTTGCTAGCTCGATAGCCCTGATGTGGATGCTCCCAGGCTCTCTGAGTTCGATTCCAGAGGCCAGCAGCCCGTCCAACAGGCGCACAGCCGCTGTTGCCGACACCTCCTTGCGCGCGACCCGGCGGTGGAGCGCGTTGGCAACTTCGACCGGCATCAGGTACGGTGCCACCGGTTGCATCCCCGCTTGCGCCCAGGAACGGGCGAGGGCGTATGCTTTCTCCGAGTGAACCTCGCTGACCAGCCACTTGACCGCCAGGCTCGCATCCACTACGACTACTAGGCCATTCACTGTGCCTTAGCCCTCGTTGCCCTGGCTTCTCGTATCAACTCAGCAGAGTCGTCGCGTAGGAGCTGGCCGTGGAAGACCTCGGCCTGTAGCAAGGCGAGGCGGTCGAGGGCTTCCTCGCCGAAGGGCAGGGTCTTCGCCCCTACGGTCTCGTCCTTCGCTAGCTCCCTTTCAATGGCAGAAAGGCAATATCGGCGCATACTGGTGCCCTTGAGAGCAGCGATTACTTTGAGACGTCGCTGCACAGGAGGATCTAGATCAAGCGTGAGGCGCTTCTTCTTGGCTTCCATGGGTTTCCTCCAACGTGTACCGCTCTGTCCATCATTGTAGTGCAAACACAGAATTGCGTCCATGATTCGATGGGACGCCTCGCAGCGTGTAAGGGCACTTACACGAAGAGCGAAGCCAGAGGACAGAAGGGGTGAGCCCTAGCCTGGGACCTCGAACACGTCATCATCCCAGTTCTGGTAGACCGACTCCCAGGTAGCTGCGTTGTCGCTGAACTTCAAGACATCGTAGTGCCCCGGTGGTGTGGTGGCTACCAAGGGCCAAGGGCTCTCGGAGAATAGTTTGCTCTCCCGGTACACCACATTCCCCGGACACTCTTCTCTCCGTGGGGCGTTCCCTTGCTCTCTAGACAGTCTCCACGGAGTGTATCCCCTTCTACCCAGGAAACTTTCCATGGGGACTCTACCTGCGTGCATATAGAGACATAGAGACTTGACACCCGCGGCTGCACCTGCGACGCTTCCCCTAGGGACACCCTCCAGGTAGAAGTGGAGCGCCGCCAGGACAGTGTCCAGGGCGAGTATACCACCTGATGGGCAGCATAGGCCATGTAAATAGTGCAGCACCGGCTCCGGCCCACGAATGCCGAGCTACTATCTGCTGGCCAGCGCCCTCCGCTCCTCCTTGCTGAAGAGGCCACTGAGCGCCCACAATAGGAGGTCATCCAGCCGCAAGCCTGCCCAGGAATAGGAATAGGTCCGCGAGGACAGGAAAGACGGCAGATGCACGGTGGGATTGTGGCTCGCATCCGCCCTCGCCCATATCACCAGCCCCGCGAGCAGCTCCTGCACCGCCCGCCGGGAGACCCCTTTCCACATCTTCGGGCGGAGCCCCTTCAGAAGCAGCCACCTGCGCTAAGAGTTCAGCCAGACGGGCGAACTCCCCTTCACCGAAGCCTTGCCCTGCGAGCTCCTGGGCGCGGTCCAGGAGCCCCTGGACTTCTGCAAGTCTCCCCTCGGCTTGGGTCACCCGCCGGTCCATGTCCTGAACCTTGCCGTCCAGATTCCGGCGCTGTTCTTCAAGGGAGTCCACCTGCTCCTGGAGGCGCTTGCGCCGGGCCTCGGCCTCCGCCGTGTCGTCCCGTGCCTTCTCCAGCCGGTGGCGTAGCTTGGCGGTAGCCTCGCCCAGGGCGCTGTAGAGCGGTCCCTTGGAGCGGGCGTGCCGGTGGAACAGCGCCTCCAGTCCAGCGGGGTCCTCAACCGCGTCCAGGAGTTCCCCCGTGATGGTCTCTTTCATGGTCATGATGTCCACCTCCCGAATGGTTCCATTGCTGCTTATCGTTACGAGCAGCGTAGGGCGTGCAGCGGGAACGTCCAACTGAGGCTGGACGGTTGGACTGGACTATGGACGGCTCCCTGGACTCAGGGCCTTCCCAAACCTGGGCTGTTTCTGGCCAGGAGTCCAGGGGCCAGTCCAACGGCGCGCAGGTGAATGCTGCGGGCTAAATGGGCCGGTGGACTCCGATGGACCGGTGTTGAACGGGCATCCGATGAGGGATAAGAGTTCTAGGAATTGCCTGCTCCAGCGCTTGACAGGCACCGCTTCACCGTGTATGATGGCGACATAACTTGTAAATATGAACGGGAACATGCTCGGCCTGAACGACGCATACATGTCCAGTGGAGAAGCCGCCAGGGTGCTGAGGATGCACCCCCTGGCCATCCAGAGGCTTATCCTTCGCGGGCAACTCCCCGGGGAGAAGATCGCCAACCGCTGGCTCATCCCCAGGGCGGCCGTGGAGGAACTGGCGAAGACCTACGTCCCCAAGAGGGGCGGGCCCAGGAGGAAGCGCAAGTACACCAGGAGAGGAGGCAGACATGACACGGGCAGCACTGTATGAGCGGGTTTCCACCGATGCCCAGGCTGAGCGATACGGCATGGCAGCCCAGGACTAGGCGCTAAAGAAGCGGGCACAGGAGCGGGGCTACATCCTGGTCTCTGACGGGGAACAGGATGCCTTCGTGGACGAGGGCTACTCAGGCGGTGACCTGAATCGCCCTGCCCTGGCACGGTTGCGCCAGGCCGTCAGAGAGGGCAAGGTGAAGCTGCTTCTGTGTTATGACCCGGACCGCCTCTCCCGCAGCCTCTCCGACCTCCTGCTTCTCACCGACGAGGTAGAGCGGGCCGGGGTGCGGCTGGAGTTCATCACCCAGGAGACAGACGCCTCTCCTGAAGGGCGGATGTTCTTCGCCATGCGAGGTGCCGTGGCTGAGTATGAGCGGGCGAAGATTCGGGAGCGCACCATTCGGGGAAGGCTTCAGAAGGCTCGGCAGGGGAAGGTGATCAGCCGGGCAGCAGCCCCCTATGGCTATCGCTATGCCCCAGCCACTTCCACGCTGGTCATCTGCGAAGACGAGGCCAAAGTAGTCCGTCTGGCCTTCCACCTCTACACCCAGGAACGGCTCTCCCTGGTGCGCCTGGCCGACCGCCTGAACCGCCTGGGAGTAGCGCGGCCCCAGGGCGGCCAGCGCTGGCACAGCAACTGCCTCGGAGAGATGCCCCGCAAGGAGACCTATGCCGGGACCCTCTGGCAGAACTGTTGGCAGGGCCAGAAGACGGTGAACATGCCGGGGCAGAGGCCCAAAGGGAAGTTGAGCGAGCGTCCCAAGGCTGAGCAGATTCCCGTGGCCGTTCCTGCCATTGTGCCCAGAGAGGTGTTCGACGGGACCCAGAAGCGTCTGGAGGAAAACGGACGCCTGGCCCGGCGCAACGCCAAGCGTGACTATCTCCTGTCGGGCCTGGTGAAGCACGCCTGTGGCAGTGGCATGGGAGGGCGAACCAACAAGGGCAAGGCCTACTACTACTGCTACAAGAGCCTCCACTTCAAGGCCCCCATCAACGAGAGGGGCGAGCCCCAGCCCTGCCGGTGCAAGTGGGTCAAGGCTGATGAACTGGAAGAGGCGGTGTAGAACACGGTAACCGACCTGCTGAGGCACCCCGACTTGTTGAGGCGGGAGCCGGAGAAGTTGACCCAGCCCGACTCGGCCACACGGGAAGCCCTGGAAGAGAAGTTGGTCCAGGTGAGGAAGCGGCTGGAGGAGTTGCCCAGGGAGGAGAGGCGGCTGGTGGAAGGCTACCGCAAGGGCTTCTACGCCGACTTCATGATGCGGGAAGAGATGGAGCGGGTGCGCAATGAGCAGGCCACTAGCGAGGAGCGCCGCCGTGAACTGGAGGGCCAGCTAGCCCGCCTGGACAGGGCCCTGAGCTATCAAGGGCAGGTAGGAGCGTTGGCCCAGAGGCTCACCAAAGGACTGAACGCTATGGACTTCGCTCAGCGCCGTGAGCTGCTACGGCTGCTGGTGGACGAGGTGGTCTACGCAGACGGCCAGGTGACCATCAAGACCATCATCCCCGTGGAGGAGCGTCGATTGCGTCCTATACCCCAACGGGTGCGTGGAGCGGGCCCATACGGAGGGGTTCTCTGAAGTCACAGACTTTCCCCTGGAGGTGGCCGCCTTGAACCAGTCCTTCCGCGGAAGGACTGGCCTGGGAGCGCACCTACAACACCGTGCATCCCCATCAGGCCCTCGGTTACCTCACTCCCCAGCAATCCCTGGCCCACTGGCAACACCAACGGCAGGAGGTACAGGGTCACTCAACACCTGGACGGGTCAACGTGATTGCACGGCCTGCGGCTGCACGTTACAATGAGCCAAAGGGCAGGCGATGGCTACGGAGGGAGCAGCGTGGTCCTCAGCGACAGGAGCATCAAGGAGGCGCTGGCTAGCGGCCGCCTGGTTGTACGCCCCCTGGACCCTGAGTGCATCCAGCCTGCCAGCATTGATGTCCATCTTGACCGCAGGGTGCTGGTGTTCCGGAACTCCCGCCGCCCGTACATTGACGTGCGGCAGCCCGCTGAGGACCTGACCGAGCCAGTGGAGATAGAGGAGGGAGTGCCTTTCATCCTCCACCCGGGTGAGTTTGTCCTGGGCAGCACCCTGGAGCACATTGAGATCCCCGACGACCTGGTGGCTCGCCTGGAAGGGAAGAGCTCCCTGGGCCGCCTGGGTCTCCTGATTCACTCCACGGCAGGCTACGTGGACCCCGGCTGGAAGGGGCACCTTACCCTGGAGCTGAGCAACGTGGCCCGGCTGCCCATCACCCTCTATGTTGGCATGAGGATCGGGCAGATCTCCTTTCTGCGCCTCACCGCCCCCGCCGAGCGCCTGTACGGCTCCCAGTCCCTGGGGAGCAAGTACCAGGGGCAGCGGGAGCCCACCCCCAGCCGCTCCTACCAGGACTTCCGTCATGGTTCTGGGTAGCTCTCTGGACGACATGGGACGAGCCCTGGAGCTGGCCCGCCGGGCCCTGGGGGCAACCAGCCCAAATCCCGCCGTGGGCGCCGTGATTGTCCGCGAAGGACGCATTGTGGGGGAGGGGTTCACCCAGCCCCCAGGGCAGGCGCACGCCGAGATCGCTGCCCTTCGCCAGGCTGGCGAGCTGGCGCGGGGGGGTAGCCTCTATGTCACCCTGGAGCCCTGTTCCCACTACGGCCGCACGCCGCCGTGCGTCAAGGCTATTGTCGAGGCCCGCATTGCCGCGGTGCACATGGCTATGCTGGACCCTAACCCACTGGTCAACGGCCGCGGGAGGGCCGAGCTCGAAGGGGCAGGTATCCAAACACATGTTGGCGAGCGAGAGGCAGAGGCTGCCTCGGTGATGGAAGCCTACCTTCGGTGGGTGACCACCGGCATGCCTTTCGTAACAGCCAAGTACGCCATGACGCTGGATGGGAAGATCGCCACCTCCACCGGTGACTCCCGCTGGATTACCGGCCAGGAGGCCCGACGCCATGCCCACGAACTGCGACGGACCAGCGACGCCGTGATGGTGGGCGTCAACACCGCCCTCCGAGATGACCCGCAGCTCACCGCCAGGGATGAGGCTGGCTGCCCTTTGCCTCGCCAGCCCCTGCGCGTGGTGGTGGATAGCCGGGGCCGCCTTCCCTCCTCGTGCCGATTGCTCCGCCAGCCAGGGCGCACCCTGGTGGCAGGCGCCCGGCTGCCTCCTGAGCAGGTCCGTGCTATGAGCGAAGCCGGCGCCGAGGTGCGCCAGTTCCCCGCGGAGGATGGCCGGGTGGACCTGAGGGCGCTCCTGCGAGAGTTGGGGGCCAGGGAGGTCACCTCCCTCCTGGCCGAGGGAGGAGGGGTGCTGCTGGCCTCCCTCTTTGAAGCGGGGCTGGTGGACAAGGTGGCGGCCTTCATCGCACCGGCCATCCTTGGGGGAAAAGATGCCATTACCCCTGTAGAAGGCGGGGGCGCCCAGCAGGTAGGGGAGGCGTTGCGGCTTACAGGCGTCGAGGTGCAGCGCCTGGGTGACGACCTGTTGGTGACGGGCTACCCTCGCAGGGGACACTAGGGGAATGTTCACCGGAATTGTGGAAGAGGTCGGCAAGCTCGTCGAGCGTCGAGGGGCTGCCCTCCGCCTCAAGGCGAGCCGTGTTCTGGAGGGCACCAGGGTGGGGGATAGCATTGCCGTCAACGGGGCGTGCCTCACCGTGACCTCCCTTGAGGAGGCCACCCTTACATTTGACATAACACCTGAAACAGAACGCCGCACCAACCTGGGCTTTCTCACCCCAGGCTCGCCGGTAAACCTGGAGCGCTCCCTGGCCTATGGAGGGCGCATGGGTGGTCATCTGGTGCAGGGGCACGTGGACGGGGTCGGCAGGGTGCTCTCTATTACCCCGGAGGGAGACTCCCACATCTTTCGCTTCGAAGCGCCCGCTCCGATTATGCGCTACGTGGTGGAGAAGGGGTTCATGGCCGTGGATGGCATCAGCCTGACGGTGACGGGCCAGGGTGATTCCTGGTTCACCGTGGCTGTGATACCATATACCTTCAGGAACACCGGGTTGGGCAGCAGGAAGCCAGGGGATGTGGTCAACCTGGAGGTGGACATCCTGGCCAAGTACCTGGAGAGACTGCTGCGCGGCGAAGGGTCCGAGGCCAGCCCCTACGTGCGCGGGGCGAGCACGGGGTGAATCCTCTGCGCTGCTGCCCGAGATTGAGGGCCCCGACGGTGCTGAGGACGCCAGGATAGAAATACCGGACCGCGAACGACGGGGAATCCCATCCCCCACAGGGCGCTATGACGGTGAAGCACGGGGTTCCCGCCCAGGTCGAGGAGGCAGCATCATGCCACTGGCCACGGTTGAAGAGGCCATCGAGGAGATCAGGGCCGGCCGGTTTGTCATCATCGTGGACGACGAAGACCGGGAGAACGAGGGTGACCTGGCTATGGCAGCCGAGAAGGTCACCCCGGAGCACGTGAGCTTCATGGCCCGCCACGCCAGGGGCCTGATATGCATGCCCATCCTTGGGAAACGCCTGGAAGAGCTGAACATCCCCATGATGGTGCAGGACAACACCTCCCGCCACGGGACCGCCTTCACCGTCACCGTGGATGCGAAGCGGGGTGTCACCACCGGCATCTCCGCCGCCGACCGGGCTGCCACCACCCAGACCCTCCTCGACCCCAAGACCAGGCCAGAAGACCTGGCGCGGCCTGGCCATCTCTTCCCGCTGCGCTATACAGAGGGAGGTGTCCTGGTTCGGGCGGGGCACACCGAAGCCATCGTGGACCTGGCCCGCCTGGCAGGGCTGTATCCCGCCGGTCTCATCTGTGAGGTAATGAAGGAAGACGGGACCATGGCGCGGATGCCCCAACTGGAGGAGTTCTCCCGACAGCACGTGGTCAAACTGGTCAGCATCGCCCAGATCATCGCCCACCGCCGACGCCACGAGCGCATGGTCCAGCGGGTGGCAGAGGCGCGCCTTCCCACCCGCTACGGGGAGTTCATCGCCTACGCCTACCGCAGCGCCGTGGACCCCGACGAGCATCTGGCCCTGGTCATGGGGGATGTAACCACCGGGGAGCCGGTGCTGGTTCGCGTCCACAGCGAGTGCCTCACCGGGGATGTCTTTGGGAGTCTCCGCTGTGACTGTGGCAGCCAGATTCACATGGCGATGCAGGCCATCGGCGAGGACAAGCGCGGCGTCTTCATCTACATGCGCCAGGAAGGTCGAGGCATTGGCTTGCACAACAAGATCCGTGCCTACGCCCTGCAGGACAACGGCCTGGACACTGTGGAGGCCAACCTGCGCCTGGGCTTCGCGGCGGACCTGCGCTACTACGGCATCGGCGCCCAGATCCTGGCAGACCTGGGCGTGAAGAAGATGCGGCTCCTGACCAATAACCCCAAGAAGGTAGTGGGGCTGGAGGGCTACGGCCTGGAGATCGTGGAGCGGGTCCCCATCATCGCCCCGAAGAACAAGGAGAACGCGCGCTACCTGGAGACCAAGCGGGTGAAGCTGGGGCATCTCCTGGACGCGGTGGCACCCGAGGAGCACGGGTGATCGCCCGCGCCTCGATGGGGGCCATGCCCACCAGGCTGTTGAAAAAGGGGTGATCAGAGGGGCGAAGCCCCTTTGACGGGGGTCTGGGGGCCGGCCCTGAGCCTGACGAAGGGGTATCCCCCAGATACAATCTACTCCCCCTTCCTGGCCAGGACGGGGGCAAGGGGGATGGTCGAAAAGGGTTTTGCAACTCCCTGCTAGGACAACAAGGTTCCGCTCCTATGCTGGTGGTGCGGGGTCAAGAAGGCGCGGCGAGACGAATAGGGAGATGAGACGCTGAAAGAGCTTCAGGGCAGCCTGGAGGGGAAGGGTCTGCGCATCGCTGTGGTGGCAGCCCGCTTCAACGAGTTCATCACAACTCGGCTGGTAGCGGGGGCGCACGCGGGCCTGCTGGCCCACGGCGTGCAAGAGGATACGATCACCCTGGCGTGGGTGCCGGGGTCCTTCGAGATCCCGCTGGTGGCCAGGAAGCTGGCCCAGTCGGGGCGCTACGATGCAGTGATCTGCCTTGGGGCGGTCATCAAGGGGGAGACGGCCCACTTCGAGTATGTCGCCGGAGAGGCGGCGCGGGGCGTCGCGGCGGCGGCGCGTGATACAGGGGTTCCCGTTATTTTTGGCATCCTCACGACCCTCACGACAGAGCAGGCGATAGACCGGGCTGGCGGCAAGCAAGGCAACCGGGGCTACGACGCTGCCATCGCAGCCATCCAGATGGCCAACCTCATGCGCAACCTGACTAGCGAAGGTTAGGTTTGCGTTTCGAGGACCTTGTAGACCTTGTCGCCCCGCCGCACCCGGTCAGGGACCTTGATCCCCGCAGCCTGCCCTGGCTGAGCCGACTGCACCACGGCATTGTTCACCTGCATGGACTCCACGACCAGGGTCAGGTCGGTGGTATGCCCTTTGATGTGGAGCTTGTCCCCAACGGCCAGGGGCGCGACAAGGTCTATCCCTGCTACTACGGGCCGGGCGAAGAACTCCGTGACATGGCCGATCTCCACCTCTTGCATGCCAGACCTCCATCATGGTCTTCCTCTAGTATCAAACGGCTGGGAAAGGACGTCAATCCTGGTCGGCATTGACAAGTGAATGGCTTATCAGGAGAATCTTGTGGTCGCCTCAGCGTACCTGAGGGGCGCCCCGGCTTCGCACCTCAAGGCATTCTGACCTCTTCGGCAAGCTCAGGTCAAGCCCTGCCGAAGGGTTCCGGGCAACATCGGCTTTGCTGAGCGACTGGCTTGCATTTGCTGAGCAACCGGTTTGCAAATTGCAGGGCCAACTCCACAACGTTAAGGGCTCCGGAAGGAGGGTCTCAGTGCGGCTGGGTAGGGCGATGGGAGACGTATCGCCGCTGAAGCGGGACGTCGGAAGCAGGATACCACCCCTTATCAAGCGCAACATCCTTCTCTTCGCCTTGTCCCAGGCCTTTGTCGGCGCAGGGATGCAGATGGTTCCCACCCTGGGGGCCATCATGGTGGTGCAGCTTCTGGGGTCGGCAAGCCTGGCGGGCCTTGGCACCAGTATCCTGGGGGTGAGCCGGTTCCTGGTCGCCTATCCAGTCGGCAAGATAGCGGACACCTATGGGCGGAAGCCCGGCCTGATCCTGGGCCTCCTGCTGGCGCTGGCAGGGGCCATCATCACAGGGCTCTCCATCCCCACATCCTCGTTCATCCTGTTCGTGGTAGGCATCATCGTGTTCGGCCTGGGGATCGGAGCGGGGCAGCAACTCCGGGTGGCGGCGGCGGACATGTTCCCACCCAGTCGGCGGGCAGAAGGCCTCGGCTACGTCCTGACCGGCGCCTTGCTCGGTGCCCTGGGGGGCCCGCTGATCATCAGCATTGCCCAGGCCTCGTCCCGCAGTCTTCACACTGACCCCCTGGCCCTCACCTGGCTCTTCGTTCCTGTGGTCCTCCTGCCCAGCATCTTCCTGGTGCGCCTAGTGCGACCAGACCCCAAGGAGATTGCCGCCAACCTTGAGCACTACTATCCTGGCTACACGCCACCCCCCGCCAGAGCGAACACCGGCAACGGCAAGGTGGGGGTGACGACATTCCTGCGAAGCTATCCCAAGCTGGCCGCCTTCATCTCCACCTTTGCGGTCCAGGGCAACATGGCCATGATGATGGCGATGACCTCCCTGGTGCTGGCCCACCACGGCTATCCGCTCCCGGTCATCTCGCTGGCGGTCGCCATCCATGTCATCGGCATGTTTGGCCTCTCGTTGCCGCTGGGCAGACTGGCGGACAGGGTTGGCCGGCGCGCCGTCCTGCTGGCGGGCATCGTCACCGCCGGGGGCGCAGCCCTCCTGGTGCCAGCGACCTCTGACTACTGGGTTGTTACCGCCGGGATCTTCCTGGTGGGCCTGGGGTGGTCCTGCGTCAACGTCGCGGCCACGGCGCTGATTGCGGATACCTCCGGCCCCGCGGAGCGAGGGCGGGCCATAGGCACCAACGACGTCTTTGGCGGCGCCTCGGCGGTTGTGTTGCCCCTGGTAGGCGGAATCATGGCTGAACGTCTCGGGCTCTTCTCCCTGGGGATTCTGGGTATGGCCCTCATGGTGGTGCCCTTCATCCTCCTGATTCGGCTCAGGGAAAGCAGCCCGGGCAACTACGGAGAACAGGCTACGAGCCCTTGAAAAGGCAGGGGGAACAGGCAACCAGTAGGACTGGTGCTGGGAGCACCGATTGTTTCTGGGAGAGTGGACAGCGCTCTCCCGTAGCTGGCGCTGGAGGCACCCTGTTGCGTGGGTTGGCGGTCTGCTGCGTGTTCACTCCTCTGCCTGCACGGGGTTGAGGAGCACCCCGATGTCGCTGATCTCCACCTCCACGATGTCCCCTGGGTGCAGCTCCGCAGGCTGGCCGGGCGTGCCGGTGAAGATCAGGTCGCCAGTCTCCAGCGTCACCACCTGGCTGATGGCGCTGATAACCGTCGGCACGTCGTACAGGAGCTCCCCGGTGCTGGAGGCCTGCACCTCCTTCCCGTTGACCCGGACCCGCAGGTACAGCCTGGAGGGGTCCAGCCCTGTGACGATGAAAGGCCCGATGGGGCCGAAGGTGTCCGAGGACTTTGCCCGCCACCACTGGAGGTCGCCCCGCTGCCACTGGCGGGCGCTGACGTCGTTCCCGCAGGTGTACCCCAGCACATACTCCAGCGCCCGGTCCGGGGCCACGTGCTTGCAGCGTTTGCCCATGACCACCACGAGCTCCCCTTCCTCCTCCACCCGCCCGGCGTCCCGGGGGAGGATGATGCGCTCCCCTGGCCCAACGATGCAGTTGGTCCCCTTCCAGAAGGGCTCAGGGCGCTTGGGCGCCTCCCGCTGGCCCAGGTGGGTTCGATAGTTCAGCCCGATGGCAAGGACCTTCCTGGGCTCACAGGGCGCTAGCAACTTTACCTCCGCAAGGTGGTGCGTGTGGCTGCTGATTCGGAACTCCTCAAAGGGGCTGGTGGAGAGCTGGCGCAGCGTGTCGCCCTCCACAACGCCGCCGTGCTTCACGGGGCGCTGGGTGTGTTCTATAATGGGCCTGCTCTCTGGGGCCATGGAAACTCTGAAAGGCCTGGGTGAGCGGGCTTTGCTTTGGGATAGAACACCGTAAGGAGGCGCATGTGACGACCCAGGAGTACCGTACCGGCACCGTTGAGATTGCGCCCAACACCTACGCCTTCATTCAACCAGGGGGTATGACCAACGCCGGGTTCATCGTCGGCCAGGACGGCGTCCTGGTCATTGATGCCCTGATGACCCTCACCCTCGCGCGGACGCTCCAGGGGGAGGTCCGCAAGGTCACCAGCAAGCCGATGCGTGCCCTCATCAACACCCACTACCACGGCGACCACACCTTTGGAAACCAGGAGTTCCGCCCAGCCCCCATCATCAGCCACGTCAACTGCCGGGAGGAGCTGCGCACCAGCTTCGAGGCCTCGCGCCAGCGCTTCAGCGCCAACCGCCCCGAGCTGGCCGGGGAGTTCCGTCAGGTCCGGATGACCCTTCCGGACCTGACCTTCCGGGAGCGGCTGACCCTCCACCTGGATGGACGTCCCATCGAGCTGCGGTGGCTGGGCTATGCCCACACCAAGGGCGACATCCTGGTCTATCTGCCGCAGGAGCGGGTCATCTTCGCCGGCGACGTCGCCTTCCATAAGTTCATCCCCGCGGCCATGGACGGGCATGTCTCAAGCTGGATCAACGTTGTCCGGAAGGCCAACGACCTGGATGCGGCCGTCGTGGTGCCTGGCCACGGTCCCATCGGCACCAAGCGGGACATGGACGAGGTCCGGGACCTCCTGCGCCTGCTCAAGCGAGAGGTGCGGCGACGGTACGACGCCGGGGTGAAGGTGGATGACGCTGCCAGGGACATCTCAGTGGCGAAGTATGCCTCCTGGCTCAACCAGGAGCGGCTGGCGGTGGCGGTGCAGCGCCTGTACATGGAGTTCCGCGGGGAGCTGCGGTAGCGGTCAAGCATGGCGGCGCCCGCCAATCTCCCCTGGCTGGGGACGATGGCGCGTGGCCTGTCGCTGAGGAACACCACCGGGAGCACTGGGAGGGAGAGCGGAGATGCCAGACCTGGCCCTGGCCGATGTCAAGGTGCTGGACTTCACCCACTATGTCTCTGGGCCCTACTGCACCAAGCTCCTGGCAGACTATGGCGCCGACGTTATCAAGGTGGAGCGCTGGGATGGCGGGGACCCTTCTCGCCGCCTGGGGCCCTTCCCCAGTGACGAGCCGCACTACGAGCGGAGCGGCCTCTTCTTGGTGCTGAACACCAACAAGCGGGGCATCACCCTCAACCTGAAGACCGAAGCGGGGAAGAAGCTCGCGCGGCAACTGGTGGATTGGGCCGACCTGGTGGTGGAGAGCTACAGGCCTGGGACCATGGCCGGGTTTGGCCTGGACTACCCGAGCCTCACGGCCCGGAAGCCGGGCCTGGTCTACACCTCCCTATCCAACTTCGGCCAGACTGGCCCCTACAGGGAGTATCTCACCTCCGAGATCGTGGTGTACGCCATGGGTGGCGAGATGTACAGCACCGGCCTGGACTTCCGGGAGCCGGTGAAGCTGGGGGGAGACGTCAGTCTCTTCCAGGCGGGGAGCATCGCCGCGGTTGCCACCATAGGGGCCCTGCTCCTGGCCCGGTCAGCAGGGGTGGGCCAGCAGGTGGATGTCTCGCTGATGGAGACCCAGCTTGCCAGCCAGGACAGGAGGATGCCCGCCCTGGTGGCCTTTCAGTACACCGGGGAGGTCAGCACCCGGACCCCGCTGGGAGCCAACGGCTATCCTATCGGAATCTATCCGTGCAGAGACGGGTACTTCGAGTTCATGGGTGGCCTGGGGCGTTTTCGCAACACCGTTGCCATGCTTGGGAACCCGCCGTGGCTCCAGGACCCCAGGTGGTATGCCCCTGCTGCCCAGATGGATGAGGCGTTGAAGGCCGAGTTCGAGGCTCACTTCATCCCCTGGTGCATGGAGCACACCATGCTGGAGCTCTGGCGGCTTGCTCAGGAGAACCATGTCCTCAGCGGCCCGGTGAACACCATCGCGGATGTGGCGCAGGACCCCGTCTTCAGTGAGCGGGGCGCTTTCGCTGAGATCGAGCACCCTGTGGCCGGGCGCTTCAAGTACCCAGGCAGGCCCTTTATCATGACCGAGACGCCCTGGCAGCTCCGGCGCCCTGCGCCGACCCTGGGCCAGCACAACGAGGAGGTCCTGTGCGGCATGCTTGGGTACAGCCGCGAAGACCTGGTCCGCTTGAGAGAGCAGGGGGTCATCTGAGAGAGTGAGCTCGGCCCGGGGGCTGCTGAGATGAAGGGCAGTCCTGCGAAAGGGATCTGAAGGAGTTCACCATGCCGAAGCTACCTTTGGAAGGCGTGCGAGTCGTTGACATAACAGTCGTCTGGGCCGGGCCCTACGCCACCTTCCTCCTGGCCCACCTGGGTGCCGAGGTTATCCGGGTGGAGTCGGTGAGCTTTTACCCGCCCCTGACCCGGGGGATCATGCCCCGCCCGCCTGCCAGCATGGTGCAGCAGGGGCAGCCTGCCTGGCTGTGGGGCTTCCCTGGGCGGCAGCCCGGGTCCAGGCCCTGGAACCGCCTCCCCATGTTCAACGCCCATGCCTCCAACAAGCTCAGCATGACTGTGGACTTGACCAGCCCCAGGGGTAAAGAGGTCTTCCGACGGCTGGTGGCGGTCAGCGACATCGTCATCGAAAACAACGTCACGGAGACGATGGAGAAGCTGGGCATCACCTACCCCTGGCTCCGGTCGGCGAGAGAGGATGTTATCTACATTCGCATGCCCGCCCTGGGCAACACGGGGGCCTACAGGAACTACCGGGCCCTGGGCTCTATGAACGAGGGGATTGCCGGGCACAACACCCTTCGTGGCTACACGGACATGGACCCCACGGCGGTGACGCCGGCGTACGCCGCGGACGCCGCTGCCGGGGCGTCGGCCGCCTTCGCTGCCCTGGCTGCCCTCCACTACCGGCGTCGGACAGGGAGAGGGCAGCTCATCGAGCTGGCCCAGATCGAGAACTTCATCCCCTATCTTTCCCAGGCCTTCATGGACTTCACGATGAATGGCCGCGTTCAGCGAACCCTGGGCAACCGCCATCCCTATGCCATCCAGGGGTGCTACCGCTGCAAAGGCGAAGACCGCTGGGTGGTCATCACCATCGCCAACGACCACCAGTGGGAGCGGTTCTGCAAGGCCGTGGAGCACCCTGAGTGGGTTGAAGACGAGCGCTTCGCCGACGTCATCAGCCGGTGCAACCATCACGACGCCGTGGACCAGCTCATTGAGGGGTGGACAAGGGAGCGGGACCACTACCAGGTCTTCCACACCCTGCAGCGGGCCGGTGTGCCCGCCGGCCCCGTGATGGACCAGCAGGAAGCCTACGGAGACCCCCACCTTGCCGCACGAGGCTTCTTCAAGCTGGCCTACCAGGAGGACTGCGGGACCCACCTCTATCCTGGCGCCCCCTTCGCCATGTCCGAGACGCCGCCCTCCATCCGCCGTGGCCCGGTCCGCCTGGGCGAGGACAACGAGTACGTGTACAGGCAGGTGCTCAAGCTCTCCGACGCCGAGTACCAGGAGCTGGTGCGCGAGGGCCAGATCGGGATGGACTACAGCCCTGAGGTGACCGGGTGAAGGCTTCGCGTCACCCTGGGGTAGCGAAATCTCCCCTCAGACAGGATCCTGGGCGAAGCGAAGAATAACAACTGATGTGCCAGTACTTGGTTGTAGAAATCAGCATTACGCTCGTCCAAGGCATGGATATCCGTTCGCCCTGAGCTTGTCGAAGGGCCGCTCGTGGTTCGACAGGCTCACCACGAACGGGATTTGATAACGGTCTTTTCCGCAAGGAAGTACTAGCAGGCTGCGGAAAAAGGGGAAGTGCAGAGGGGCGAAGCCCCTTTGCCGGGAGTCTGAGGG